>CAZOJA010000021.1:0-18978 GCA_964579955.1 uncultured Veillonellaceae bacterium
CCAGAACCGTTCGGTCGGCGATCCGTTTGGCAGTTTCCGTGACATGGGTCTCAATGACCCAGACTGTCGCGCCCTTGCTTTTCGCCTGCCGTAACGGATGCAGAAAATGAATGTTCGTTGCCAACGTATGAGCGCCCCAGATCAAAATCAGGTCGCTCTGCGCGGCCTCATCCGGTTCTGCCTGCAATGTCCCGCCCATGACCGCCTCCCAGCCGTATCCTTTGGCAGACGAACAAAGAGTGCGTTCCAGTCTGGAAGCGCCGAGCTTATGGAACAGCGCATGCCCGGCATTTCGCTGTACCAGCCCCATGGTGCCCGCATAGGATACAGGCAGAATGGCCTCGCCGCCATTCTCAGCGATTATTTTCCGCCACTGCTGGCCAATGATGCCGATGGCTTCGTCCCAGGACGCTGTACGAAACTGGCCGGCGCCTTTGGGACCCGTGCGAATCAACGGTTGTTTCAGCCGTTCCGGCGAGTGGACAATCCGCTCGTAATGCGCCATTTTGGGGCAGAGTACGCCGCGGGTATACGGGTGCGCCGGATCGCCCTTTACGCCGGTCACTTTGCCGGCGTCCACCTTCAGCAGGAGTCCGCAGGCATCCGGGCAATCGTAGGGACAGACAGATTTTTTCCATTCGCTGCTCATGTCACACCTCACATTATTAGACCATTAGCCGATAAACTCCCGCAAAATCGAATTGAGCGGCACCAGCGATTCCGGCGCCGAACGGAAATGACGCAAAAATCCGATCAACCTGCGGGCCTCAAGATATTCCGGCTCCCGGGGCGATATCCGCGATAACGGGGGCTCTGCATAAGGCCTGAGTACCGCCAGTTCATAAATCAAGGCGGAATTGAACATCACATCAGCCTGTTCCTGAAACGGAAAAATATTTTTTTCCTCACCATTGCGTACCGATTGCCACATCCGAAGCGTCTGCAAGGCATCGTGGCCGCGGAACTGATAGTCGCGCACGATTCTTCGCAAAAGCCGCGAATCGGTGGTAGGAATCCGGTTGTGCCCGTCAATCGCCAACTGAGTCAATGCGCTGATATAGATCAACAGTTTCTGCTCACGTGGAACCGATGCCGTCAGTTCGGGATTCAGGCCATGAATCCCTTCTACGACCAAAACATGCCGTTCGCCGACCTGCAGAGTTTTGCCGGGATATTCACGACGGCCCGTCTTGAAATTATATCGCGGCGGTTCGACCGGTCGCCCTGCCAGCAATTGGACCAGTTGCTGATTGAACAGTGGCAGGTCCAGCGCGTGGATTGACTCAAAATCATAATTCCCGGCTGCATCGCGCGGAGTCTTCTCGCGGTCCAGAAAATAGTCATCCAGCGAAATTGGCACTGGATGAATTCCGTGCACTCGCAACTGAATCCCCAGGCGTTGGGCGAATGTTGTCTTGCCGGATGAGGATGGCCCGGCAATCAGCACGATTTTCACCTGATGACGCTGATCGGCGATCCTATCGGCAATCTCTGCCACCTTCTTTTCATGCAAGGCTTCGGCAATCCGCATCACCTCGACAAAGCCGCCGCTCATCACCGCCTCATTCAGCTCTGAAACCGTCGGGCAACCGAGAATCTCACCCCAACGTTCCGCTTCCTGAAAAATCTGGGCCAATTTGGGATGATCGACAAACGCAGGGATAATCCGGGGATTGGTCGCGTCAGGAAAACGCAAAACGAAGCCCGGTGAATAGAACCTCAGTTCAAATCGTTTAAGATAACCGGTTTCCGGCACCATCGGCCCATAGAAGTAATTCAGCTGTCCATCGCATTCATACAGGTTGACCGTATCACGTTCGATCTGACGCAACAGCCGAACTTTGCGGAAATCGCCCAGCCCTTCCAGTTGGCGGATGGCCTCAGCCAAGGGCAAATGGCGTCGCACCACCGGCAGATTCGCTTCGATAATCTGTTCCATTTCACGTTCCAACAGTCTGATGTCGGCCTCGGTGACCTCCCGGTCCAGCAACCATTCAAAATACACTCCGCTGCCAAACGAATGTTCAACCACGATTTCTTTGCCAGGGAACAACCGCTCCGCCGCGATGATCAACACGAACGTCAGGCTGCGTTCATATACTTTCACGCCCTTGCCTGTCGACAAGTCAAAAAAATCGATTTCCGCATCGGTCTCCTGCCGAGATTGCAGATCCGACAGGGAATTGTTCACACTAGCCGCTACAATCGGACTATCGTGATAGGGCTGTCTGTCCGCGGCAATTTTCAGCAGCGTCGTTCCCGCCGCGTACTCCCGTTCGGCGCCATCAGGAAAACGGACGCGTATGATACCATTCACCAATACATCCCCCCATGATCGACTTTCGCCTGTCGGACGGAAAAAAGGCGGACCGCATGCGATCCGCCCTTCAGCACAAACCGATTACTTCAGCGAATCCATCGCCTGTTTGATTTTTCCGGCCATCCCGTAGATCTTTTGCGTCGGCACGGCACAAACGGCAATCCGGATTCCCTTGGCCAACGCTACAGCAAAAATGTTCTCGGCGTTGAGTTTTTCGCAAACCGCATCGGGATTGGCAGAGGGAACCGACAGGAAATACCCGGCGTTGTAGGGCAGCATCGCCAGATTGACCGCGGCCGCTTCCTGCACAAAGATGTCGGCACGCTGCTTGATCAGCTGATAATAACCGTCTCGTTCTTTTTCCACCTGGGCGTACAGGTCCTTGTCGGCGCAAATTGTCGCCATGGTCCGCATGCAGCCGCGGTTGATGTTGGACCAGGTCGCCCGGTTGCTGAACTGGTTGATGTCTTCGAATTCCTTGGCCACATCCGCGTCCGATGTCACGCCGATCATGGCGCCTACGCGTTGTCCGTACATCGTGTAGGATTTGGACATACTGAATCCCATGATGAACAGGAGATTGGCCGGCATCTGGCCGAACTTGGTGAAGAACTTGCGGCAGGCATTCCGTTCGCCGGAGAAATCCAGATAGGCGATATCCACCACGACCGTTATCTTTTTAGCCGGATTCTTCGCTGCAGTTTTCAGAACATCGATGATTCCGTCCCATTCGGCGTCAGTCACCGAATAGCCGGTTGGATTGTGAGCCGGGGTATTCAGGATGACCAGCAGATTGTTCTGTTTGTCGAGCAATTCGTTGACTTTGCCTGCGAATGAGGCCATATTGAACTGCAATTTTTCGTCAAACAGAGAAAATGTGGTCAGTTTGCGCAGCACTTCTTCGCAAAGCACTTTATACGGTCCCCAGTACCAGTCGGTCGTCAACACCGTATCATTAATCTCGCTGTAATTCCAGATTGCGTGATGCAGCACGCCAGAGCCGCCGGCCGTGGCTACCGCTTTGATATAGGCGTCCGGGCGGCTCTCACCGAAGACATGGTTGATCGCCGCGTCGAGATAGTCCGGCAGACCGGAGATCGGGGCATAATTGATGATTTCCGTTATCGGGACGTTGCGAAAGACTTTTTCTACGGTCGGCAGACAGACCAACTGTTCCTGGTCGTCGAGCAAAGCACCGATCGTCGCGTTGGTGACCTTTTCTTTGCCGAACTGGGCAACGGCTTTGACTGCCAATGCATTGGCGCCAAAAATCTTATCGGTGGCAAATTTGCCTACGGAATGGGATGCTGCGACGGAATTGGACATTGTTAACGCCTCCTGTTTTATGTGTGTTTTTATATGTTCAACGTGGTGTCAGGGATACATTTTGTGGAGCAGACGAGGAAATGGAATCGATTCACGAATGTGATCCAGACCGCATATCCAGGCTACCGTTCGTTCAATCCCCAGACCGAATCCCGAGTGCGGCACCGAGCCATAGCGTCGCAAATCAAGGTACCATTCAAAAGCCTCGCGCGGCAGCTTGTGTTCCTCCAGTCGCTGTTCGAGCAGCGCCAGGTCATCGATCCGCTGGCCACCGCCGATAATTTCACCATAACCTTCCGGTGCCAGCAGGTCGGCTCCGAGCACCACCTTTTCATCTGTTGGATCCGGCTTCATATAGAACGCCTTGATTGCCGTCGGATAACGGTGGACAAACACCGGGGAGTCAAAGTGGTTGCCGATCACCGTCTCATGGGGGGCGCCAAAATCGTCGCCCCATTCAAACGCTTCTCCAGCTTTGTTCAGCAGTGCAACGGCATCGGTATAACTGATACGGGGAAAAGGTTTTTTTACCGACTCCAGCTTACTGATATCGCGTTCCAGCAATTTCAGTTCATTGCGGCATCGCTCAAGCACCCGCTCAATCACATACATAACCATATCTTCCTGCAGACGCATGTTGTCATCCACGTCGAAATAAGCCGCTTCCGCCTCGATCATCCAGAATTCCAGCAGATGACGCCGGGTTTTTGATTTCTCCGCCCGGAAGGTCGGACCGAAACAATAAATCCTGCCCAGCGCGGCCGCCGTCGCTTCGTTGTAAAGCTGACCACTCTGCGACAAATAGCCTTTGTCACCATGATAATCGATTTCAAACAGATTGGTGGTGCCTTCACAGGCAGCCGGTGTAATAATCGGTGCGTCCGCCAGCACAAAGTCGTTGCGGTAAAAGAATTCGCGCAGGGCAAACTCGATTTCCGCGCGGATCCGCAGAATTGCCGCTTGTTTGGGCGTGCGAATCCAAAGGTGGCGTCGCTCCGCCAAAAATTCCACGCCATGTTCCTTTAGGCTGATCGGATATTCAGCGGCGATGCTGACCGGTTGAACCTGTGTAACGTCGATTTCAAATCCGCCGGTGGCCCGTGGTTCGGCTCTGACAGTGCCGCGCAAAATCAGCGAGCTTTCCTGCGTCAGCGTTTCGGCGGCGGCGAATGCTGCTTCATTGGATTTAAGCAATACGCCTTGCACGACGCCTGATCCGTCGCGTACGATCAAGAAGGCAATTTTACCGGAAGACCGTCTGTTGAAAAGCCAACCGCGAATCTCGACTTCGTCGCCGACATGGCGAGACAGGTTCTTGATCAATGTGGGAGTCAACGGATTCCCTCCTTCGTTCGATACTGTAAATCCGACGTGTTATTTGGAGTCGCGGAAAAATGTCGCGTGAATCGCGTTTACTGCGTCTTTGGCGCGGTCAGCCCGAATCAGACAGGATAAGCTGATTTCCGATGTGCTGATGACTTCGATGTTAATCCCTGCACCGGACAATGCGCCGAACATGCGGGCCGCCATTCCCGGGCTGCCCAGCATGCCGGCTCCGACGATCGAAACCTTGGCTACATCTTCATCAATGATGACGCCAAGCACGCCGAGTTCAGCAGCCACTTTTTCAAGGATGCTGCGGGTTTGGGGCGCATCGCCCTTGGCAACGGTGAACACGATATCGTTGATATTCTTGTCCGTATTGCGGATACTCTGAACAATCATGTCCACGTCGATATTGGCCTCAGCCAGTGCCGAAAACACCCGAAATGCAATGCCCGGCTTATCCGGCACTCCCAGAATCGCCGCTTTGGCCACATTCAGATCATGTGTCACGCCACGCACGACAAAATCTTTTTCTTCCACTGTATATCCCTCCCTGATCATTGTCCCCGGCTCCGTGGTAAAGGTTGAACGGACATGGATCGGCACGCCGTAACGCGCCCCCAGTTCCACTGAACGGGGCTGCATTACGCCGGCGCCTAAACGGGCCAGTTCCAGCATCTCGTTATAGGTAATCTCCTTCATTTTCCGAGCGGTAGGCACGACCCGCGGATCGGCCGAATAAACCCCCTCCACATCGGTAAAGATTTCGCAGACGGCAGCATTCATCGCCCCCGCCAAAGCGACCGCCGTTGTGTCAGAGCCACCGCGTCCGAGCGTGGTCACATCGCCGTTTGGCGCCGCCCCCTGAAACCCGGCCACAACAACGACGTTACCTCTGGAAAGCTCTTCAAACACACGATCCGGGTAGATGTCGGTGATACGCGCTTTCATATGTACGGAATTGGTCCGGAAACCTGCCTGGGGACCGGTCAGTGAAACAGCCGGACAACCGAGGTCGTTCAGTGCCATCGCCAATAAGGCGATCGAAATCTGTTCGCCTGTCGACAGCAGCATGTCCATTTCACGACTGCGCGTGTTGCCAGTCACTTGTCTGGCCAGAGCAATCAAGTCATCGGTCGTGTCGCCCATGGCCGATACGGTCACAACCACCTGGTCATCCGGTTTTTTCTCCCGTACCACCCGGGCCGCCACTGCCTTGATTTTTTCCGGCGTTCCGACCGAACTGCCACCGAATTTCTTAACGACAATCCCCATTGATGCTATCTCCTCGCTGTGCAAAATATAATGTATTTTATTCTCCGCCAGGTTGAAAATCCCTGCCGGTTTATGCGGAGTTATCAGGATATCGACAAAAAATTCTTCCGCTCCGCTCAAAAAAAATGGCCCCGGTAAACCGGGGCCATGAATAAGCGGATTATGCTTCGACTTTGATTTCCTGGCAGCTTTCCCAGAACCCGTGGATATTACAGTAGGCAACGGCCAGCAACACACCGGAGCCCGCCAGTTTCAATGCGACCTGGGCAGTCGGTTCAGTCAGAACCGGCCCTTTGTTGGCGCCGTCTACCGATTCCGCGTGGGCGCTGAAATCGAAACTGCCTACTTCGTAAGCGAATTTCCCCGCCTCAGGTTTGAAATACAATTTGATTGAACGGATGTGATGTTCGGTGGTGTTGGGGTGAGCGATTTCTTTGCCGACAGAAACTTCCACAACAAACTTTTCGCCCGCTTTCACCGCTGCTGGCGCAGTAATGGCCGGCACATGCTTCTCCGCTTTCCAGTCGGCTGTTTGGATGACATCTGCAAATTTCATATTGTTGCCTCCTTTGCTAATTAGGTCACCGATTCATTCAATATCCTACGCTGACCTGCTATAACTGTATTCCGCAGCCAGCATGAAAATTCCTGCCGGAAATTAATTATCTTCTAGGATTTTGTTTCGCATGCCAGGAACGGCCCATTTAAAAATCTTCACCCGCAGGGTCCGAATCTTCTTGATATCCAGATCAGTCCACTCTTCCGGTTGCAGTGGCTGAACAGGCATTAGTTTTAGGAACTCATCGCAATCATATACTGCCGCCAATCCCTGCAAAGCCAGTAGCGCGGTTGACGAGCGCTGGACTTTTTCCAGACGGGACCGATCCAGTTGCATCGTCATCAGGCATTCATCCTGCCTGCCTTCCTTGCTCATCCCATGGACGTAGACACGATCGACCGTGGGGACCCTAGAGAACAAAGTGCAGGCGACCTGCATCATCAGGCCGGCGCACAACTCGGCGTATTGCTTGTTGATTTCCAGCGACTCTTTCTTTTCATACTGGATTTTTCCCGCTTCGGTCAAAGAGGAGCGCTCCGAGGGAATCAGCGCCTTGGGCGGCAACCAGACCCGAATCACAAAAATCCTTCCATAAAGATCGACATCCAAATCCAGCGGAAATGGCAACGAGATTTGCGGCATGAACTGGTCAAGCGTCAACACGACGGCCGGTTCATCGCCGTTCATCAGTCTCACGTAGAAAGAAACCCGGTCTTCCTCCGCCGCCTCATGCAGCCGACGTTGCTCCTCTATCGCTTCTTCCTGTGCATTTCGCTTCTTTTCGATTTCCAACCGGGTGTCCCGTTCGATTTTGGTCAACACCCGGGTTCGGTCTTCAAAAGTTTTGTATTGTAAAAAACCGGCTGCCGCCAATAATACGGCCACCAGGACAAATGTCACCAAATAAGGGAAAATCGCCGCGCAGAGAATCAAGGCCACCATGAAACCCCATTGCTGCATGATCGGTCGCCGATAGCGCTTTTCCGCCGCCATCAATCGTTCCGGCAGCAAGGCCTGGAATTCTTGTCGCGGCGGCTCCTTAAACGGCTCTTTCACGAGAAAGCGGACGTAATCCACCGGATCATAGCTGAATTTACTGACCGATGCCAACGCTTTTTCGACCATCTCGTTGTGCTTGTGCTCGGCCAGCCAGCGGTCCCGCTGTTCGCTTTGACGATAATAACGGTCACCGCTGTATTCCTTGGCAACACCGCTATGAATCGTGAACTGTTCTTTCGAGGACGAACCGGAACCCGCATTTTTCACCACAGGACCACCGCCTCCAGCTGTACTTCACGACTATACTATATCATCTGCTGGATTCACCGGGCAACCCTGCAACATGAGCCATGCAATTATGATATAATAAGCACGAAATCTTGAAAAATTTAGGGGAGGGATTCACTATGCCATTGGTCACATCAGCCGAACTGTTCAGAAAAGCGTATGAAGGAAATTATGCCGTCGGAGCTTTCAACGTAAACAATATGGAAATCATCCAGGGTATCGTGGACGCAGCCAAAGAAGAAAAAGCCCCCTTGATCCTCCAGGTATCGGCGGGCGCCCGCAAATATGCCAAGCATATCTACCTGATGAAATTGGTCGAGGCGGCAGTGGAAGACTCCGGACTGCCAATCTGCCTGCACCTTGATCATGGCGAAGATTTTGAAATCTGCAAATCCTGCGTGGATGGCGGCTTCACTTCCGTAATGATCGACGGGTCCAAGCATTCGTTCGAAGAAAACATCGCGTTGACCAAACAGGTTGTCGAATACGCCCATGCCCGCGGCGTGGTGGTCGAAGCGGAACTGGGCCGGCTGGCCGGCGTGGAAGACGCCGTCAAGGTCAATGCCAAAGACGCGTCCTATACCGATCCGGATCAGGCGGTGGAATTTGTTGAACGCACCGGTGTCGATTCGTTGGCAATCGCCATCGGCACCAGTCACGGAGCTTATAAGTTCAAAGGCGATCCGTCGCTGGATTTTGAAAGGTTGGAAAAAATAACGTCTCTGTTGCCCAATTTCCCATTGGTACTGCACGGCGCCTCCACTGTATTGCCTGAGTTCGTCGCAAAATGCAACCAGTTCGGCGGCAAAATAGACGGAGCGCAGGGCGTTCCCGAAGACATGCTGCTACGGGCCGGCAAACTAGGCGTTTGCAAAATCAACATCGACACCGATCTTCGACTGGCCCTGACTGCTGCGATTCGCGAGCATATGGCCCTACACCCGGCTGACTTCGATCCCCGGCAATATCTCAAACCGGCGCGCGATGCGATCAAAGGCATGGTTCAGCATAAAATCAAAAATGTCCTCAACTGCAGCGGCAGGGCTTGAAGCAACTATAAAGAGCGGACGTGAATCCCATCGCGTCTGCTCTTTTTCGTTTCCTTTTACGTTCGATTTTTAGTCCAGTCCGCCTTCCATCCTCGCCAAAGCTGCACTTGCCAATAATTATTTTTGCAATTTTTTCGCAACATAGCAGGATTTTTCGGGGCGTTTGTATAAAATACTAAGATAGGTTCGTTTAGGTTCGTTATGTTCTTGATGTTCTTGAATGAACGGGAGAAAAAACGGAAAGGAGTATCTATTTTGTCAGTTTGGAAAAAGGCGCTATTGGCAGTGGACTCATTTGTGGAATCTTTCTGTCTGCTCAGTATGTTACTGATGGTTCTGATTGTTTCGCTCCAGGTGATTACCCGTAAAATGTTCAACTTTGTTTTTTTCTGGTCGGAGGAAGTTACCCTGTTGTTGCTCGCCTGGTTCGCATTCATGGGGATTGCCATCGGATGCAGGGAGAATCTTCACCTTTCCATGGACATCCTGGACAATCTCTCTTACAAAGGGTTTCTCAAAGCGTTAGACAAACTAATCGAAATTTCCACCTTTGTGTTTGGTGTATATCTCATTATTTACGGCTGGGAATTCACCTCATTGATGAGCGAGTCCACCTTGCCCGCCACAAAACTACCCAACAGCGTCCTGTACATCGTTATGCCGCTGACTGGAGTCATGACCTGCGCTTACTCGCTCCTCCAATTGTTAGGCATCGACACCAGACGCCATAAAAACCTGGGGGGAGGACTTGAGTAATGCCTGATCAAACCACAGCCAGCTGGATTCTGATGTCCAGTTTTGCCATACTGCTGATTCTGCGTTTTCCGGTGGCACTGACATTGGTCGGCTCGACCGTCATCACCCTTTGGTATCTCGAATTGCCGATCATTGTCGCTTCCCAGCAGATGATTCAGGGCATTACAAACTACTCGTTGCTGGCCATCCCCTTCTTCATCCTTACCGGTCAGATTTTGCAGGAAGGCGGCTTGGCGCATCGGATTGTCGCGATGACCAACGTATTTGTCGGTCGCATTCGTGGCGGCCTGGCACTTGCCAACAGCGTCGCCTGCATGATTTTCGGCGGCATGTCTGGTTCGGCCGTGGCTGATGCGTCGGCCGTCGGTTCGGTCATGATACCCATGATGGTCGAAAAAGGCTATGACGCAGATTACGCTGTCGGTGTGACCATCTCTTCGGCAATCCAGGGTGTCGTTGTCCCGCCCAGTCACAATATGGTCCTTTATTCCATCGTGGCCGGCGGAGTTTCCGTCGGCAGCATGTTCCTGGCCGGAATGATTCCCGGTCTGATCATGCTGGCCTCATTGATGATCACAGGTTATCTCATTGGTCTCAAACGTGGATACGGCTACGGAGATCCTGTCATCAAAAAGCAAATCCCCGGCATTATCATCCACGGCCTGCTTTCCTTCACCCCGGCGGTCATCATTGTCAGCGCAATTATCTCGGGCTGGGCCACCGCGACCGAAGCCGGAGCGATCGCCGCTGTGTACGCATTCATCCTGGCGTTTCTGGCTTACCGTGAAGCACCGTTGCGAAATATCTGGGGTGTACTGATCCGCACCTTCCGCACCGTTCTGATGGTGTTCTTCCTGATTGCCGCTTCCCAGGCCTTCGGCTGGGTCATGGCCTATCTGCACCTGCCTGATATCATTACGAACTGGTTTCTCAGCGTCTCAGACAAACCCTGGGTCATTCTGTTGATGATCAATGTTTTGCTACTCCTTTTGGGCGGCCCGATGGATATGGCGCCGATGATCCTGATCCTGACCCCGATTCTGCTGCCGGTTTGCGTAAAACTTGGCATGGATCCGATTCAGTTCGGTATCATCATGATTTTCAACTCCGGCATGGGATTGCTGACGCCGCCTGTCGGCACCGTGTTATTCGTCGGGTGCGCGATCGGCAAAGTATCGGTCGAAGCTGGCACCAAGGCGATGCTGCCCTTTTTCTACGCCATGTTTGTCGTTCTGATGGCGATTACCTACATCCCCGCCATCACGATGTGGCTCCCCAAAATGTTCATGTAGCCTTCGCTAATCTTGGGAGTTTTCCCCTCACCGGGAATTGTTGCTTCAACAAAAAAACAAGGAGGCCACTTTCATGAAAAACCATCGCACCCTTGCCCTCATCGTCGTAGCCCTGTTTACGCTTGCCTTGCTTGCCGCCGGTTGCGGCGGCGACAAAAAGCCAGCCACACCTGCCGCCCCCGCCGCAGCAGCTCCGATCGTATTGAAACTTGCTGAAACTCACCCGCCCGATTATCCGACCACCCTGGGCGACAAAAAATTTGCCGAACTGGTCACCGAGCGTTCCAAAGGCCGCATCAAAGTCGAAGTCTATCCGTCTTCCCAGCTTGGTGAAGAAAAAGCCGCCATCGAGCAAGTCCAGCTCGGCGCACTGGCATTCACCCGCGTGAGCTCGGGCCCCCTTGCCGAATTCAACAAACCGCTCGGCGTCTTCTCGTTACCTTACATATTCGATTCTTCCGAGCATATGTGGAAATTCCTCGAGGGTCCGGACGGCCAGAAAATGCTTGACGGCCTGCAAGCCGCCAAATTTGTCGGCCTCTGCTACTATGACCCAGGCGCCCGCAGCTTTTATTCGACCAAACCGATCAAAGATCTGGCTGACCTCAAAGGTCTGAAATTCCGCGTCATTCAAAACAAGATCAATATGGACATGGTTGCGGCATTAGGCGCCAGCGCCACACCGATGCCTTACGGGCAAGTATTCAGCGCATTGCAGACCGGCGTTATTGACGGCGCCGAAAACAATGCTCCCAGCTATTTGACCTCCAATCACTATCAAATCGCCAAATTCTATCTGCTGGACATGCACCAGCGCGTTCCTGAAGTTTTGGTCATGAGTAAAGTGGTCTGGGACAAACTGTCGCCTGATGACCAAAAACTAATCAAGCAAGCTGCCGTGGATTCGGTCAAAACACAGCGTGAACTGTGGAACAAATTCGAGAAAGAAGCGATGGACAAAGTCAAAGCCGCTGGCTCGACTGTAACGGAAGTCAAGGATGTAAAACCCTGGCAAGCCGCAGTCAAATCCGTTATCGACAAGTATCGCGCAGATTACAAGGATGCGCTGGAAGCAATCGACAAAGCCCGCAAATAACAAGGAAGCCGCCGTTTCACAACCATCGAGAAAGGGATGCCCTCGCTACCGGCGAGAGCATCCCTTTGCTTTTCCTGCGATTTTCGGCAGGAAAATGGCAGGCGCAGAAGAATTATTAAACATGATATTAAAACACGAAAGAAGGAGCCTCACATGAAACGACTTCATTCGACCGCACTCGTCCTATTGTTCACTGCCCTACTGGCCGCCCCCCTCGGCGGCAAAGCTGCCGCGGCCGCCAACCCGATCGCGCCGACCAACGCCCCCGCCGCCAGCGTCACGGTGTCCACAGGCCTGCCGCCAGCCAGCTATCTGCAGACAATCAAAACGCTGCAGGAAAACAAGTACGGCGAAAATGAAATCAAGAGTTTTGTCTACCAGATTTTCTCACTGCTCGACCGTCACGCGGAAATCAGCCAACTCCTGTTGTTATTCGCCGAAGACATCAATATGGTGGTGCCGGAAGGAAAAATCAACTCGCATCAGGAGTTCGAAAAATGGTACAGGGATATCGGGACGCGTTACCAATCCAACGCCCATCAGATCGAACGCCTCGAGGTGCACATTCCCGCCAAGGGCGACTATCGGGTCGATTTAACCGTGCATTGGCAGGCACTGGGCATCGATGGCAAATATATGTCGCATCGTATGCGTCAACAATGGAAAATAGTCGATGGCGGGGGATATTGGCCGCGTATTGTTAGCTATATTACTGAACCTGCCCGCTAACAAGTTCAGGAGCAAGCAAAGACAGCACCGGCGATTCTCAATGATCACCTGTGCTGTTTTTGACTATGTCTACCGCAGCGAATTCCCTCCAGTTTCCATTTTCGACCGCTTTCCCCTCCGCCAGGCAGCGTTCTTCTGTCAAAGCTGCGCAAACATAAACCCATGCACTGACTACCCCTTCAGAAACCGATACGGCGGTCAACCGCCGTTCATAAACGTTTTCCGGCTGGTCCGGGCCATAAAACTCCTCCAATAAGTCAAGTATATGCAAGGCGGCAGTTTCATCCGTCAGTTCGACCAATTCGCCCTGCACACGGCCAGACCCCTCAAGCAATACTGGATATCCTTCCTGCTCCAGGTGCAGCAAACGGCCCTGCACAGTCGCTACCTGAACCGATGCAACAAATGGCGCAAGCAATTGATGATTGTGCATTCCTCGCATAAGTGTCCCATAAACAAATATTTTTCCAATTGGTCGCCAGTTTTCCGCCATTATTATAGCTTATTCCTCTCTGCAGAACATAAAATAAGGCTGTCACTTTCATGACAGCCACACTGCTACTCGTAAAACTCAATTGATCCGCTCACGATTCTTTTGTTCCATAAAAACTTGGAACTCATCCAACAGTCTATTATGAGACAAAAACTCGAACAGGTATTTCGTCATGGTCCGTGCTTCAAGCAGATGACCCTCTATCTCATCGAGGCTCTGGCTGATTTCTTCGCATTCCTGACTGGCTTCCACAAAACTCTGCATTGCCATTGGGAATAACTGTCGAACGACATCTTCGGCATTCAACTCGCCTCGGTTCATCCGCCGGACAATCTCATCCATTTTCAGCGACAGTTCGTGGGTCTTGCTGATTGTCCGACTCATGATGCCTCCTTTGCGCCTTCACGGAGAACGCCACATTTTTTTCGTTACTCTGTCTTTCAATTAAATATATTCGACAACACACTGCAGAAATTCCTGCCTACCGGCTGCAAAAAAGAATAATCCCGCAGACAGGAACCGCCGGTTTCGCAACGAAATTAGATATTATCGGATGCAAGGAGGTGTCGCGTGGATTTCCTGGAACTTATCATTGATGAAAGATCAGTCCGCGTTGCGCCGGGTACTTCGGTGCTTGACGCTGCCCGTCTGGTCGGAGTGAAAATTCCGACCCTGTGTCATTTGGCAGAGCTGAGTCCTTCCGGAGCATGCAGAATGTGTGTCGTCGAGATTGACGGCATGAAAAACCTGGCTGCCGCCTGTTCCCTTCCGGTCAGTTCCGGCATGGTAGTACGCACCCACACGCCGGCTGTATTGGAGGCGAGGCGGATGGTGCTTGAATTGCTATTGGCCAATCATCCCGCCGATTGTTTTTCTTGCGCTCGCAATTTGAACTGCGAACTGCAGCAGCTTGCCTCAGAGCTTGGTGTGAAAAAAGTTCGCTTCGACGGGGATCGCCGCAGTTATCCACCCGATGACAGCAATCCATTTATTGTGAGGGACAATGAAAAATGCATCCTGTGCGGGCGTTGCGTACGGGCTTGTCAGGAGCTGCAAGTGTGCAACGTGCTCGATTTTACCGGTCGCGGCTTCGACACCAAACTCGCACCGGCGTTTGACACTCCCACAGGCGAATCCTCTTGCGTATTCTGCGGCGCCTGTGTAGCCGCTTGCCCGGTCGGCGCCTTGACAGAGAAAGTGCTCTGCCAATCGGGACGGCCTGACAGCAAGGTTCGGACGACCTGCCCCTTCTGTGGCGTTGGTTGCAATTTCGACCTAAATGTCAAGGATGGCAAAGTGACTGGTGTCACCTCGGCGCCGGACAGCCCTGTCAACGGTCGTTTGCTCTGCGTTAAGGGGCGCTTCGGCATCGACTACATCCACAGTCCGCAACGTTTGACAACGCCTTTGATCCGCAAGAACGACCAATTGGAACCGGCTTCCTGGGATGAAGCGCTGAATCTGGTCGCAACGCGATTCAAGGAAATCAAGGCCTGGCACGGCCCGGATGCTTTGGCGGCGCTCAGCTCCGCCCGCTGCACCAACGAAGAAAATTATGTCCTGCAAAAATTCATGCGCGCGGCGATCGGCACCAACAGCGTCGATCACTGCGCCCGTACCTGACATAGCCCCACCGTGGCCGGTCTGGTCACAGCCTTTGGTTCCGGCGCCATGACCAACTCAATTAATGAAATCAGCGACAGCAAAATGATGTTTGTTATCGGCGCAAATCCCTCAGAAGCCCATCCGGTCATTGCCGCCAAAATGCGCCAAGCCCGCCGCAAAGGCGCCGGCTTGATCGTGGCTGACCCACGAAAAACTGAACTCGCGGCCATGGCCGATGTCTGGCTGCAATTGAAGCCCGGCAGCGATGTCGCTCTGCTGAATGGCCTGATGCATGTTATCCTGCGCGACAACCTGCAGGATAGCGACTTCATTGCTCACTGCACAAGCGGCTTTGCGTCGGTAGCCTCTACCGTCGCCAATTACCCGCCCGATGTCGTCGAGCAAATTACCGGGGTCAATGCAGTCTTGCTGGAACAAGCTGCCCGACTATATGCCAAGGCCGAACAGGCCCAGATATTCTATACGTTGGGAATTACCGAACACTGCTGGGGAACCGACAATGTTCTGTCGATCGCCAACTTAGCCATGTTGACCGGCAATGTCGGCAAACCCTGCTCCGGCGTCAATCCACTGCGCGGACAAAACAATGTGCAGGGAGCCTGCGACATGGGAGCGTTGCCTGATGTCCTGCCGGGGTATCGCAAAGTAACCGAGGAGGATGAGCGAAGACGGTTTGAACAGGCCTGGCAAGTCAACCTACCTTCGCTGCGTGGGTTCACCATTCCGGAAATGTTCACCGCTGCCGCGAGCGGCGAGGTCAAGGCCATGTATATTGTCGGTGAAAATCCGGTGCTGTCGGACGCCAATGCCAATCATGTCGTTCAGGCACTGCAGTCGCTGGAGTTTCTGGTAGTGCAGGAAATTTTCCTCACGGAAACTGCCATGTTGGCCGATGTTGTACTGCCTGCCGCCAGTTTTGCCGAAAAGAACGGGACGTTCACCAATACGGAACGCCGCATCCAGTTGGTGCGAAAAGCGGTGGAGCCACCCGGTCAAAGCCGGACCGACCTCGAAATCATCACGGACCTGTCAGGACGCCTCGGCTACCCGATGCACTACGCAGGCCCGGAAGCGGTAATGCAGGAAATTTCTGCTTTAACCAGAATTTATCATGGCGTAACCTACGATCGCCTGGAAAAAACCGGCCTGCAGTGGCCTGTACCAGACATCACCCATCCCGGCACGCCTTACCTGCATGAGAATGGTCAGTTCACCTGCGGTTTGGGCTGGTTCACTCCGGTTGAGTACCATCCGCCTGCCGAAGGCCCTGATGCAGAATATCCATTGGTCCTTACAACAGGCCGACAGCTCTATCATTACAATGTCAGCACCTTCGGCAAGTCCGCTGCGCTATCGGAACATTTGCCGGAAGAACTACTTTGGATTCATCCTACGGATGCCCAGCGAAATCTGCTCGCTGAAGGACAATGGGTTAACGTTGAGTCCCGGCGTGGCAGCATTCCGGTACGAATTCGGCTTACTGACGCAGTACCGCCTGGCCTGGTTTGGCTGTCCTTTCATTTCCCAGCTGCACCGACCAATCGGATAACCAACGACGCCGGCGATCAAATCACCCGGACCTATGAATATAAAGTCTGCGCCGTCAAAATATCCGTTCTCCCCGATAGATTTAAAGAGTATACTTCGTGATTTTTGTGGGCATTATTGCAAAACTTGTATGCAATAATGCCCATTTCATTGGCAACTGCCTTTTCCATGCTTGAAATAAAGATACTGCAAAAATAGCGAGACTGGAGAAACATTCGTCTTCTCCAGTCTCGCTATCGCCGCGGCGCCGAATAAAGTTTTTCAACATTTTCTGCTGTATTCATCAATTAACGGCTCCGTCATAGCGACAAACAGCTCATACGATTCGCGCCTCCCAGCATTACAGGCCCGCGCCCCGCTGGTCATGTCGATCAAGACAAGCAACTCGGTCAGCAACTCTTCGCGCATCCCCAAAAGGTTGGCAGCTTTGCATACAGCGGTTGTCATGATTGATTCCCTCCCTTTTCTTTTCCGCTTGGTGCTGCAATAATTTCACCTTTCACAACGCGAGAACCGGGACTGACATAGCTCGACAGGTATCGGGACAGTGGTCATTCCTTGCTGTTCTCTGCTATCCGCTGCCGGTCGGCAGACGGTTCGCCGTGAAAGATGAAACTTTTGCAACTGCTTATATAGATATGCATTTATCATGCCAATGCAACAACACCTGATCCGGTCATACAGAATTTAATTTACAATCCGAGAAGGATTATTGTTGCATGAAGGGTAATGTATACCATATAAGAAAATAAAAAAAGTATTACGGGGATCATATCATGCAAACAGAACTGGATCGATTGCTCTGGGAAAACAAACTGCTCTGGAACCTGTCCGAGTCTTCTTTCGACGGGATTTTTCTCACTGATGCCTCCGGCATGATTGTCTATTTCAATCCGGCTTACTTGCAAATTTCAGGCTTCAATAAAGAACAATTGCTCAATCGTCGTATTCAAGATTTGTTACAGAGCGGTGAAATCCCGGATGCCTGCTCCCCAGAAGTTATCCAAACCAAAAAACCGGTCACCAAGGTCATCAACTATTATCATGGCGTATCCGCCTTAGTCACCAGCACACCGATATTTGATGCGGCGGGGAGAATGGTCCGGATATTCTCCAATGTGAGAGATATCACCCAACTCATCAAACTACGTGCGCAATTAGGCGAGTATTCCAGGCGCTTAAGGCAGGCCGAACTGATTCATGCTGCTGAAAACAAGTTGGTTGCCGCCAGCAAGATCATGGAAACCATCATCAAAACAGCCGCTCGCGTCGCCAACTTCACTTCACCGATTCTGATTCAGGGAGAATCCGGCGTGGGCAAGGATATGCTGGCGCGCTACATTCACGACTGCAGCGATGTCAATTCTGATCGGCCATTTGTCCAGATCAATTGCGGTGCCATTCCCGAGTTGTTGTTAGAATCAGAACTATTCGGGTATGAGGCAGGCGCCTTTACCGGCGCGTCCAGCAAAGGAAAAATCGGCCTGTTGGAACTGGCGAATCAGGGCACGTTATTTTTGGACGAAATCGCCGAAATACCGTTGACACTGCAAGTGAAATTATTGCAGGTCTTACAGACCAACACCTTTTTTCGCGTTGGCGGAACAAAAAAAATCACGTTGACAACACGCATCATCGCCGCTACCAACAGCAATCTGGAAGAGGCCTTGAACAACGGGCGCTTCCGCCAGGACCTATATTACCGGTTGAACGTCATCCCGATCAAAATTCCACCATTGCGGGAACGACGCGAAGATATCGTGCCGCTTCTGCTCCATTTTCTTGAAAAGAACAATCAAAAATTCCAACTGTCTTTGCGGTTTGCGCCTCGCACCATAGAATTGCTGGCCGATTACAGTTGGCCCGGTAACGTCAGGGAACTGAGCAATGTTCTGGAAAACATGATGATCATGACAGACGGCAACATCATCGAAGAACATAATATTCCGGCTCATATCCAGCAGGCGGCAAAGAAACCGCTGTTCATCGAAACCCCTGATTACTTCGATTCCTATAAGCTGGCCAATATTCTCACTGAAGTTGAAAAAGAAGTCATTCGCAAGGCTATCGCCGATTTCGGGCCACTGCGCAAAGTTGCCGTGCATCTGGGTATCGATCTATCCACTTTGGTGCGCAAAAAGAAAAAGTACAAAATCTAGTGCAGCACGAGAACACTAAACAAACAAAAGTATCGGGATAAAGAAACAGGACTTCCGCATAAACGGAAGTCCTGTTTCTTGTTAACCGGCGGCGACCTACTCTCCCAGGCCGTTTCCAACCAAGTACCCTCGGCGCA
>CAZOJA010000022.1:0-18890 GCA_964579955.1 uncultured Veillonellaceae bacterium
GGCGTTGGCAAGATCGTCGTTGGGGAATGCGGACATGCCACCAAGGCGACCGTGACGATCGGCGACCGTATCTGCGTCGGCGACCTGGCGATTCCCCGCGAGAGCTGCCTGCCGATCTTGGCCGACATTGTTACCAGCGGCAAAATCAAGTTTAATCCGCAACAGAACAATTTTCCGGTGACCATGCATGACCCCTGCAACATAGTGCGTTTAATGGGGATCGAAAAGCCGCAGTGGACGATTCTCAACGCCGTCGTACCAAAGCAGATGATTTGTCCGATGCCGAACGCCGGATCGGAAAACTATTGCTGCGGCGGTGGCAGCGGATTTGCAATCATCAATTCACAGAACTTCCCGCAGTGGCGGACTCATCTGTCCAGCCGCCGCAAGGCCAGACAGGTGCTGGAGGCGTTCAAGGACGTGCTGGATCCGTCGATCGCCAAGTATTACTGCGCTCCCTGTTCCAACTGCAAAGGCTCGGCCCGTGATTCGATGATCGAAGCGTTCGGATTCAAGGAAAAATACAATATAACCTACGGAGGGCTGGTCGAGCTGATGGTCAACGCCATGCCGAACCTGCCGCAGCCCTACATTTCCTGGGAAGATGAATTCTAAAGCGCGGGCGGCTTTGTTAAAAGCCTGGTATGATGAAACCTTGAGAAGCTACTTTCCTGGCAGTGACGAAGCGTTTCGTCGCAATACCGGCTTTGCCAATCCGGTCGGCCAGGCATTTCAGGAATCGATGGCGAAGATTCTGGATGGACTGGCCGACAAGGTCACGGCAGACGAGTATACGGCGCCGCTGGACCGCGTGGTGCGCGTGTTGGCGGTACAGGGGTTGCCGGCAGGGGTAGCGATCCGGTTCTTGTTTGTTTTACGGGATTTGCTGGACCAAAATGCAGATTTGACGCAAGCCGAAAAAACGGTCTGGCAGAAGCAACTGGACGCATTGGCCGAGCAGTCGGTCGAAATCTGGTGTGAATGCCGCGAAACCGTGGCGCAGCTTCGGATCAACGAATTGAGAAATCGCATCCACCATCTGGAAACTTGTTCTATGGCTAAAGATAGAGGGGGGAACGCCTGATGGCCAAAACGCCAAAACCGGCGGAACTGCTTAAGAACACCGGTTTCGATACGGTTCCGCAGACGCATTGGATGGATACGCCGGTGGATTTCCGACCGGGAACCTGGCTGTTTCCTGGCAAAGCAGAGAGTCTGATCGCCGTTGACCTGCCGAATCCGCGCAAATGGTCGCCGGAAGACGCTGACTGGAAACTGCCGCCCAACTGGAAAGAAATCATTTTGGACGGGATGCGGGAACGGTTGCAACGCTACCGATCATTCCGCGTGTTCATGGATAGCTGCGTGCGCTGTGGCGCTTGCGCCGATAAATGCCACTTCTATCTCGGTTCCGGCGATCCGCGCAACATGCCGGTTCTGCGGGCCGAACTGCTCCGTTCCGTGTACCTGTATTATTTTACCCCCACCGGTAAAACGCTGGGGCGGTTCGCCGGCGCGCGCGAGTTGACGGAGGACGTGATCAAGGAATGGTTCTATTACTTCCACCAGTGCACCGAATGTCGCCGCTGCTCGGTTTTCTGCCCCTACGGCATCGATACGGCGGAGATCACGATGATCGGACGGGAACTGCTGAATCTGATCGGTTGCAATATCGACTGGATCGTCACCCCGGTCGCCAATTGCTACATGAAGGGGAATCATCTGGGGATCCAGCCGCACGGCTTGGTCGACTCGATGGATTTCTTAGTGGAAAATATACAGGACATCACCGGCATCAAAATTGAGCCGACGTTTAACCGCAAAGGGGCGGAAATCCTTTATGTGCCGCCATCCGGTGATATATTCGCCGACCCGGGTACGTTTTCCCTGATGGGGCAGCTGATGCTGTTCCATGAAACCGGTATCGATTACACGCTCAGTACCTATGCCTCCGAGGGCGGCAATTTCGGCAGCTTCACCTCGATGGAGATGGCCAAGCGCCTGAATGCGAAGATTTACGCCGAAGCGAAGCGGCTCGGCGTGAAATGGATTCTTGGCGGTGAGTGCGGCCACATGTGGCGGGTCATCCACCAATTCATGGATACGATGAACGGACCGGCCGATTTTCTGGAAACGCCGGTCAATCCGCTGACCGGAACCCGGTTTGAGCACGCCAAGTCGACCAGGATGATCCATGTCACTGAATTTACCGCCGATTTGATCCACGAAGGAAAGATCAAGCTCGATCCCTCGCGCAACGACAACGTGAAGGTGACCTTCCACGATTCCTGCAATCCGTCGCGGGCCATGGGGCTGTTGGAAGAGCCACGTTATATCCTGAACAACGTCTGTAACCACTTTTGCGAGATGCCGGAAGAGACGATCCGCGAAAACACATTCTGTTGCGGCGGCGGTAGCGGACTGGGTGCCGACGAGAATATGGAGATGCGGATGCGCGGTGGTTTGCCGCGCGCCAATGCGGTACGATACGTGCATGAGAAATTCGGCGTGAACATGCTATCCTGCGTTTGTGCGATCGACAGGGCGACATTGCCGCCCCTGATGCATTACTGGGTGCCGAAGGTCGCGGTCTGCGGCGTGCATGAACTGGTCGGCAACGCGCTGGTCATGAAGGGCGAGATGAAACGGACGCAGAATCTTCGTTTCGAAGAACTGCCTGGTGCAAAGGAGGAGGGCAATGAATAAGAACCGCCTGGTAGCGCTGGGGTTGATTTTGTTTGTTGTGCTGTTCACTTTTCCGGTGCTGATGAACCTCGGCAAGTCGGTGGCCAAAACCCAGCCGCCCCCGCTGTTGCAGGACCAGAAGGCGATGCAGGAGTTGGCCGATAAACTCGGCGTCAAAAATATCGATGAGTTCCGCGAGCGTCACAAACAGGTGCTGGCGGAATGGAAAGACCTTGTTGTACGCGACGGAAAACGGGTTTACGTGACAAAGGACGGACGCGAGATTCCGATCAGTCTGCAGAATCTGGCCAGTCAACCACAATATTGCAATGAGTGCCATGACTATGTCGGGATTGAAAAGCCGAACTGCTGGACATGTCATGTGGAACCGAAAGGAGGGGCCGGAAAATGAAAAAACCATTACGGATCAGCCGCCGGACCCTGCTCAAGGCCACGGGCGCCGCAGCTCTCGGCATTCTGCCGGCAGGAACTTTGCTGGTGAGAGCTTCCGGCAAGCCGCACCCCAAAGCATTGAAGGCCCAGAACTGGGCGATGGTGATCAATGCCAAGCTGTGCCCGCCTGGCTGCCGCGTCTGTCAGGAGGCCTGCCACAAAGCGCATAATGTCCCCAATATGCCGGATCCGAAGCAGGATGTGAAATGGATCTGGCCGGAATCCTATCATTCGGCGTTTCCTTATGAAACGCACCCCTACCCGGATCAGGCCAATGAAAAGCGCGCCTATCCGGTGCTGTGCAATCATTGTGAAAATCCTTCCTGCGTCCGGGTCTGCCCGACGAAGGCGACATTTCAGCGGCCTGACGGCGTGGTGATGATGGATTATCACCGCTGCATCGGTTGCCGCTTCTGCATGGCGGCCTGCCCGTACGGCGCCCGCAGTTTCAACTTCAAGGATCCGCGCCCGCATATCCCGCAGCTGAACCAAGCTTATCCGACCCGTACGCCCGGTGTGGTGGAAAAATGCAATTTCTGTGATGAACGGCTGGCAGTCGGTCAGTTGCCGGTCTGCGCGGAAGCTTGCCCGGCCAAGGCAATCCTGTTCGGCGACCTCGGCGACTCTGCTTCGCCGGTCCGACAAGCGCTGGCGTCCCATGTGACTTTACAGCGGAAGACCAAACTCGGCACCCGGCCGAAGGTCTTCTACATCGTTTGAAGGGGGGAGAACGGTAATGCTTGAACATGCATGGAAAGAAACCGGCCCCCGGTTCAAGACCTGGTTGGCGGCGCTACTGCTCCTGGTCGGCATCGGAGGTTTCTGCTACTCCATTCAGCTGGGAACCGGCCTCGGCGTCACCGGCATGAGCCGCGACGTTTCCTGGGGTCTCTATATCGGACAGTTCACCTTTTTTGTCGGGGTGGCCGCCTCGGCGGTGATGGTGGTCCTGCCCTATTATCTGCATGACGTCAAAGTGTTCGGACGCATCACCGTAGTTGGCGAGTTCCTGGCGGTCACGGCCGTCATCATGTGCATCCTGTTCATTCTGGTTGACCTGGGCATGCCGTCGCGACTGCTCAACATCATGCTTTACCCATCACCGGGCTCGGTGCTGTTCTGGGACATGGTCGTGCTGAACGGTTACTTCTTCCTCAACCTTGTTACCGGCTGGAAAGTGCTTGAAGCCGAGTACACCGGGATCAAGGCCCCTGATTGGGTGAAGCCGCTGGTGTACATCGCGATCCCCTGGGCGTTCAGCATCCATACCGTCACCGCGTTCATCTACTCCGGCATACCGGGTCGCGACTTCTGGCTGACCGCGCTTACGGCACCGAAATTCCTGGCGTCTGCGTTCGCCACCGGTCCGGCTCTGTTGATTCTGATCAGCTTGGCCCTGCGGCGGTTCACAGGTTTTGACGCCGGGCAGGAAGCGATCCGCCGTCTGTCGAATATCGTGACCTATGCGATGTCGATTACCGTGTTCATGATCCTGGCCGAATTCTTCACCGCGTTCTACAGTCAGGTTCCCAGCCATATGTACGCATTGAAGTACTTTTTCGTCGGCCTGTATGGCGGCAATTCGTTCGTGCTGATCTCCTGGGTTTTTGCCGGACTTTGCTTGTTGTCGCTGATCCTGCTGCTCAATCCAAGGACCCGCGCCGATGAAACCTGGCTGACAGTAGCCTGTGCCGCGACCTTTATCGCCCTGGCGATTGAAAAAGGGATTTCCTTCACCGTTGGCGGATTCATTACCAACCCGTTCGGCCGGGTGACCGAATATTGGCCAACGGCTATTGAATTCGGTATCGTGGTCGGCATCTGGGCTTTGGGCGCGTTTCTGCTGAGCCTGCTCTACAGTCTGTTCGTCACCGTCAAACGTCGCTCCGAAAGGGGGCATGCCTGATGCAAATGCTGATTGCGCTTGCGATTGTCGTCTCTATTTCCGCCATCGGCTATGTCGGCGGAATGATGCCGGCCCTGCAGTTTTTGTTCGGTATCGTGCTGCCGCTATTGGCAATCGTGGTTTTTTTGGCCGGGTTCGTCTGGAAGGTCTGGAGCTGGGCCAATACGCCGGTACCGTTCAGTATTGCCACCACCGTCGGCCAGCAGAAATCGCTGCCTTGGATCAAGCAGGATAAGATCGGCAATCCATCCGATACCACCAGTGTCATTCGCCGGATGGCCGCTGAAATATTCCTGTTTCGCTCACTGTTCCGCAATGTGAAGGCGGAAATCGGTCCGAACGGCTGGCTTGGCTATCCGGTCGAGAAATGGCTCTGGTTGTTTGCCGTATTGTTCCATTGGTCATTCCTGTTTGTCGTTATCCGCCATCTGCGCTTCTTCTTCGTGCCGACACCGGCTCTGGTCATGGGACTGGAGCATATCGACGGATTCTTGCTGCTGGACCTGCAACCGTTGTTCTTGTCAGGCGTCTTGCTGCTGATCGGCGTCAGCGCCCTCTACCTTCGGCGTGTGTTGATACCTCAGGTTCGCTATATTTCGCATGGCATCGATTACGTGCCGCTTTTCCTGATTGCCGGGATCGCGCTTACTGGCATCCTGCTGCGTTATGTCTGGCCGACCGATGTGGTGGCCGTCAAATCGATGACGATGGGCTGGGTTACCATGAACCCCGTGTTGCCGGTCAACATCAGCCCCCTGTTTTTCGTGCATTTGACGCTGGTTTCAGTGCTGCTGGCCTGGTTCCCGTTCAGCAAGCTGATGCACATGGGCGGCGTCTTTCTCAGTCCGACCCGCAATCAACGAGCCAACTCACGGGAGGTTCGCCATGTGAATCCCTGGAACTACCCGGTTCATACCCATACTTATGAAGAGTATGAAGATGAGTTCCGTGACCGGATGAAAGGCGCCGGATTGCCGGTCGACAAACAGTGAAAAGCAGGAATCCGGATTATTTAGCAGAAATGCCTTAATTATCGGTGCGCCGTCGGTCGGATTGGTATTTCCGCCTTGGCGGCGCACTTGTGTTCATTGATGTTCAAATCGCGACAACAAGAGAGGCTGGTGGCGCCGTGCTTGCTGCAATCCTGACAATCGCATTGATATTGGCGGCAGTTCTGCTTGGCGGCCTGGTACCGCAAGGGCTGCCGCCGGAGGTCTATCTGGACCGCTTTGGCGAAGCGCTGGGGCGGGTGTTTTTGTCACTCGGCCTGGACGATATCTATCGCACGAAAGGGTTTATGCTGCTGGGAGGGCTACTGTTCGCCCAGTTGCTGTTTTGTACCGCGAAACGGGTTGCCCGGCTGCGGGGCAACGGCAGATTATGGCTGTTCGGTTCAGTGCTGCTGCATGTCGGACTGCTGGTGTTCTTTGTAGGTACGGCTGCCAGTCTCTGGTGGGGAAAAAGCCTGATGATCGAAGCGCCGGAAGGGAAGACGGTTGCCGTAAACCAACAGGGGCTGTCTTTCGATATCCGCCTGGAACGATTTATGATCGATTATTATCCGGACAGTCATGCCGTGCGGCAATACCGAAGTGAATTGACGCTGCTGCAGGAGGGACGGGAACTGAAGCGTGGCAGCCTGGAAGTAAACTCGCCGTTAAGTTATGAGGGCGCCAAGATTTTTCAGATGAGCTACGGCTGGTTGGTGGAAGGGACGGTCAGGCAGTTGCCTGACGGCAAAGGACAAGCGTTCTCTGTTATTAACGGGAACTGGCTTTCGGCTGGCAACGGAGGGACTGACCGACTGCGCGTCTTGCTCATGGCTGATCCTGACAAGCACCCGTCCCGCAACACGGAGGTGGCTTTCTTGCTGCTCGCCGCAAATGGTGACAGGCAGGCGGCGGTTGCTGCTCCCGGCGCATCGGTCCGGATTGGCAACCAGGAGATCCGTTTGGAGCAAATTCGAAGATATTCTGGCCTGCAGGTCAAACAAGACCCCGGTGTTAGTGCGATCTTTGCCGGACTGAGCCTGTCCTTGCTCGGACTAATGCTGCGTTATCTGCCGTGGGGGGGATCGTCGGTATGATTCAGTGGGAAGCGCTTTTATTGCTGATGGCGTTTGTCGTCTATGCAGGTGCGACAATCGGTTTTTCGCTCCGCTACTGGATTCGCAGCAATCGCCTGATTGCGGCCGGGCTGTTGTTGGCAGGAGCGGCGTTTACCTTGCATAGCGGGTTGCTGGTTTTGCGCGTTTTTTCGGCAGGACGGTTGCCTTTTAGCAACTTATATGAATTCACACTGGTGTTTGCCTGGGTGACGATGCTACTGTTTGTGGGTTGCGCGATCCGGTTTCGTCTGCTGGCCACGGCGCCGCTGGCTTTGTCACTGATCACCCTATTGTTGGGTATCGCTGCGATGATGCCGCGGGATATCCGGCCTTTGATGCCGGCTTTACGCAGTGGCTGGCTACAGTCGCATGTAGCCTCGGGAATTTTGGCATATGGGGCCCTGGCCTTGTCAGCGGTCCTGGCGGTGATGATGCTGACCCGCAGTGAGGAGAAGGAAACCGAGGAGACGCGAGGCGCCGCTAAGTATTGGAGAATTCCTGCCGCAGCCGATTTGGAGCGGTATGTGCATGGTCTGATCGTCTTCGGCTTCTTCTTCCTGTCGGTGTTGATGGTGACCGGCGCGATATGGGCGGAGGAAACCTGGGGTCGCTGGTGGGGCTGGGATCCTAAGGAAATCTGGGCCCTGATCACCTGGCTGATTTACCTGGTCTATCTGCACGGCCGTAACCGGTTTGGTTGGCAGGGGCCGGTGACCGCCTGGTTTTCAGCGTTGGGGTTCGTTGCGGTGATGTTCACACTGTTCGGCGTGACCTACTTGTTGCCGGGACTGCACAGTTACAAGTAATCTGCACCGAATTATGCGCAAGCAAAAGACCGTTCCCGGATAGGGAACGGTCTTTGTTACGTACAGCGGATGGACTGACGGAGCCTGCGTCCGCGATGCGCCTCGCTGGCAGTAAGACTTAGCGACCGAAACCGCGAGTCTTTTGGAAGCAGTCCCGGCAATAAACCGGACGATCGCTGCGCGGAGCAAACGGGACTTGTGTGTCGCAGCCGCACTCGGCGCAGACGGCAGCATGCATCTGGCGCTCGCCACCTTGGTTACCGCCGCCGAAATTGCCGCGTTGTTTGCGGGCGGAGCGGCAGGACGGACAACGACCTGGCTCGTTTTGGAATCCTTTTTCTGCATAGAATTCTTGTTCACGCGCGGTGAATTCAAAATCTACGCCACAATCTCTACATTTTAGGACTTTGTCTTCAAACATGGAAAATCCTCCTCTGTGTTCCTGCTCAGCGGACTCGGGACAGCGTGGCATTTCGACCTCTCCGGCAGGCAAACGAGAAGAGGGGAACAGGCACGGGTCACGGGGGTTGTGGGCAGGCGCGCACCGAAAGTATAGTATGCGCAATATTTACTATAGCAGAATAAAAAAGGAGCGTCAATGAATTTTCTAAAAAATCGGCCAATGGGCGGAAGTCAAGAAAACACGCGATTATAACAGGCCTTGACTCGAGCGTTGAGCTCGAATCAAGGCCTGGGTATCGTTAACCACGCAATATAGAAGTCTGATCCGATAGATGCGCTACTTCATGAAGACAACAAGTCCGGCGATGGCGAGCAGAACGATGATGCCAAAAACAATATCCGCAGTCTTAAGTTTCATTGCGTCCGTTACCGGGGGTTTTGCCTGCGACATGGAAACAACCTCCTTTCAAAATGGCATATGCTGTAATATCAGCATACTACCACTGAAAAGGAAAGGTAAGTCATTTGTATGTTGAAATATTTAAAAAACTAATGCAATCAGCATTTGCTGTATCGAAATACCGGTCTGCCCACAGCGCCGTAGGAAGCTTCCTTTTGCAGATAACCGATGTCGCAGAAGTAATCAAGATACTTTCGGACACTGACGCGGGAGATGCCGACTTGCCTGGACAGTTCTTCTGTTGTGAACGGTTCGTGCATTTCCTGCAGCATGGCGGTGATCATCGACAGGGTATGCCGGTCGAGTCCTTTGGGTAATTGATTCGCATCAGGTTCATGATGTTCTTTGCTTAGGATCCGTCCATCAAGCTCCCGCTGGGTCAGCTTTTCGTGACTGCGGATCAGGCGGGCGCGGTTGGCATAGCCGAGCAAAGCTTGCCGCAGGCGTTCAAAATCGAACGGTTTGATCAGATAATCCACCGCGCCGCTGCGCAGAGCACTTTGGATGCTGTTGCTGTCACGGGCTGCCGAGACGACAAGCACGTCCACCGGGAATTGCATCTCACGGACCCGGTTCAACAGTTCAAGCCCATTCATGCCCGGCATATAGATGTCCAATAAAATGAGATCGACAGTGTTCTCCTGCAAAAAGGCCAGGGCATCTTTGGCGTCGTTGGCGATGCCGGCCAGTTCAAAGCCTTCCATCGTCTGGATCAACCGACTGTTGAGGCTGGCTACCATAGGGTCGTCTTCGACAATCAATATGCGGGTCATGATGCGTTTTCACCTCGTAATTCAATATGGGATTTTGATGCGGAACGTGGTGCCGTGGCTGGACGAGGAATCAAGCGACAAGTCCCCGTTGCGCCGCTCTAGGACTTTATTGACTAGCGCGAGACCAAAACCGCGATTTGGCGATTTTGTCGAGAACCCTTTGGCGAAAATCGCGGAGCGCAATTCAGCCGGTATGCCATTGCCACTATCTTGCACTTCAATATATAGAAAATCGGGTTCATGTGTCAAGGTCAGCTGGACTCGCTTGCGGTCTGATTCTTGCAGCGCTTCCATCGCGTTATCGACCAGGTTTCCGATCAGGGTGACCAAATCGTTAGTGAAATCGATATTGTCGAGATTCGGCACAAAGGAGTCGGGGCGAAGCGTCAAATAAACTCCCAGTTCGCGCGCCCGACTGAGTTTGCCGATCCAAAACCCGGCCAAGACGGGATCCTTGATCCGTTGGGCGACAAAGTCAGCCTCTTCTGACTGCTCAGAAGAAATCCGGGCGATATATTCGCTCAGCTCGTCATAACATTTTAAACGGACCATGCCCAGGATTACATGCAGTTTATTCATGAACTCGTGCGTCTGTGAACGGAGAGCCTCCACATAGTTCTTGACACCGGTCAGTTCCTCGGCCATTTGTTTGATTTCCGAGCGATCGCGAAAGGTAGCGATCGCAGCGACGGTCTTTTTATCGACATTCACGGGAACGCGGTTCATGACCACCGCAGTGCCGTTGAGCACTTCTTCCTGGTCATATTCGGCCGTCCGGGTCTCGATGACGTGCAGCAGACGGGTATGCGGCACGACCGATTCGATCGGCCGATTGAGCAGCCATTCGCGCTGCCCTTCCAGGTCGAGCACCCGCAGCGCTTCTTCGTTAACCAGCGTTACATTGCCTTTGCTATCAATCGCTACGATCCCTTCGCGTACCGACTGCAGCATGGCATCTCGTTCCTGCAACAGGCGGGCGATTGCAAACGGTTCCAGGCCAAACAGGGTGTCTTTGATGTTTTTGGCCAAAAACAGCGCACCGGTCATGCCAAGCAGCAAGCCGAAGTAGCTGGCGAAAATGACGGTGAACCGGCTTTCGCCGAGAGCTTCCGTGGCGCTGTCAATCGAAATGCCGACAGCAACCGTCCCCAGCAAGGTATTATCCGGTCCGAGAATCGGGCTGGTCGCACGTAAAAAATAACCTTGCGATACCTGCTGGACAAAAATATAGTCCTTTGCTTCCAGGGGAAGCGTTTCCTCTTCCTTGATGCCTTCGACCAACGGTTTGGGCGAGGATCGGTAGCGGATGGTCCTATTGCTGTCGTAAATGACAAAATCGGCTTTGGTGACTTCGCCGAGCAAAGCAGCCCAGTTGGCGATTTCTGCGGATTGCTTGTCATTGGTCAGTGAATCTACGATTGTGGGCGACTGAGCGACAACTTGCGCGATGCGAGTCGCATTTTTCCCCATGATTTCTTCGACAATTTCATAAACTTTATTGGAAATCAATATATAAGTGGTGAACAAGGAGGATGCGACAACAGCCCAAACAAGCAGGATGATCTTCGTTTCCAGCGTCAAAAGTTTCCGCCCTGGTGCAGGCATGCTGCTGCCATGGAAGGAGAGGGTCGCATCAAAGTTCTTGTTGCGGTTCAGTTGTGGTTTGGTGAAAATACTCATAGTATCTTCAGGATTCGCTACTTGGCAACAGAATCCTGCAGTTCCGGCGATGTAGGCAGACAAAAAGAAATTGCAAAATGTACGATCCGCCAGGAGGATTCTTCTCACATGCTACGAAACCTATAGATATTGATTCAGTCACAGCAGGCGAAACTCCGATAAACGGGGAGGAAAGAAGATGACGCGGCTGATGTATTGCTTGTTCGCTACAGGACTGATGGGGCTGCTGGTTCTAGGTGGCGGTTGCGCGAAGAAACCGCCGGCGGTCGAACATCCGATTGTTGTGCAGGCCGAGACGATTCAACCCGGCGTGCAGTCTGCCTCTTTCACATATGCCGGCGACGTGAGGGGACGCTATGAGAGCCAGTTCGCGTTCCAGGCGAGTGGCCGGATTCGTGAAAGACTGGTCAGTAACGGCGAATCCGTTTCCGCAGGTCAGGCGTTGATGCGGATCGACCTGGCTGACCTCAAGACCCTACTGGACCGCAGCCGGGCAGACCTAGAGGCGGCTCAGGCGGATTACCGCCTGAACGAGTTGACCTATAAGCGCTATAAGGAGTTGGCACGCCAGGAGGTTATCAGCAAAGGCGAGTTTGACACCCACACCGCTCAGTTCCAGGTTGCGACCGCCAAGTTGCGGGCAGCCGAAGCCGCTTACCGGCAGGCCGGCCAGCAATACGGCTACGGAACGCTGGTCGCTGATGCTGACGGAGTGATTGCCGATATCAAGGTGGAAGCCGGACAGGTGGTTTCTGCCGGCCAGGTCGCATTGACCCTGGTGCGTGCCGGCGAGATGGAGGTGCAAATCCATGTGCCGGAACAGCGGGTCGATGAAATCCGCCAGACGGCCAGGATTCGGGTTAATTTCTGGGCATTGCCGCAAATGGAAGTCGACGGGGTGATCCGGGAAGTCGCGGCACTGGCCGATTCATCTACCCGGACTTATATGGTGCGGGTCGCCATTCCGCAAATCGATACCGTGAAGTTCGGGATGTCCGCAACTGTCAAGGTTTGGCCGGGCGATGCCAAGTCCCGGATTATCCTGCCGATTGCAGCGGTTTATCAGAGCGGCAATAAACCGCATCTATGGCTGGTCGAAAATGAAGTGTTGCGACTGCAGCCGGTGGAACTGGGCGATTTTTTGTCTGAAGGCGTCGTGGTCCGCACAGGTCTGAAACCGGGGGATATTGTAGTAACCGCTGGTGTACAGAGACTGCAGGAAGGCAAGAAAGTGAAAATCTGGGACGGTGCCAAGCTATGAAGGAGGGAGGGTTCAATCTCAGCGCCTGGGCTCTGAATCACCGTTCCCTGATGTTGTTCATCATGGTGCTGGTTTTTGCCACTGGCACCTTATCCTATTTTCGCCTGGGCCGAGAAGAAGATCCAGGCTATGTCATCCGCACGATGGTGGTACAGGCCCAATGGCCTGGAGCTTCGGCAAAGGAAGTGGAAGAGCAGGTCACTGATAAAATAGAGAAGAAAATACAGGAGTTGCCGGGACTGGATACGGTCACAAGCTATTCCCAACCGGGCAAAGCCACTGTTTTTGTCAATCTGCGCGACCAAGTCAAGTCGAAGGACGTATGGCCGTCCTGGGTCAGAGTGCGCAATCTGGTCAAGGATATGGCGCCAACACTGCCGCAGGGCGTGGTCGGTCCCTTTTTTAACGACACGTTCGGCGATGTGTACGGCTCGATTTATGCCCTGACCGGCGAAGGGTTCTCTCCGGCGCAACTCGAACGTCAGGCCGATGCGATCCGGTTGTTGCTGTTGAATGTGCCGCAAGTCAGCAAGGTCGATCTGATCGGCGTTCAGCCGCAGCGGATCTATGTCGAGGTTGAAAACAGCAAACTGGCAACGCTCGGAATCGACCCGGACACGGTCATCGCCACGTTGCAGCGGCAAAACGCGATGCAGGCCTCGGGGCGGATCGAGACCAGCAGTGACAATGTCTATCTGCGCGTGACCGGCATCTTCTCCACGGTGGAAAACATTCGCAACATCTCTATCCAAAAGGGCGGGCGCATGTTCCGCCTGGGCGATATCGCCAACGTGACCAGGGGCTATCCGGATCCGCCGCAACCGATGTTTTACTATAACGGTCAACCGGCGATTGCCATCACGGTTGCGATGGAAACCGGCGGCAATGTCCTGGAACTGGGCGAAGGGCTGAAAGCGGCGATCAGCAGGATCAACCGGGAAATTCCGGCCGGGATGCAGATCAGCCAAGTGTCGGACCAGCCGAAAGTAGTGGAAGAATCGATTGGTGAATTTACCAAGTCGCTTGGTGAAGCGGTTGTCATCGTTCTGGCGGTGTGTTTCATCAGTCTGGGACTGCGGGCCGGGCTGGTGGTGCTGGTCAGCATGCCGCTGGTGCTTTGCGCCGTCTTCTTGGCGATGGAAGCGATGGGAATCACCTTGCAGAAGATTTCGTTGGGAGCCCTGATCATCGCGCTCGGGCTGCTGGTCGACGATGCGATGATCGCCGTGGAAATGATGGAATGCAAACTGGAAGAAGGCTGGGCAAAGGACAAAGCGGCCGAATACGCCTATACCGCCACGGCATTTCCGATGTTGACCGGTACGCTGGTTACTGCCGCCGGATTCATGCCGGTGGCTTTTTCGGCCGGCGGCGCGTCCGAGTACTGCGGTTCGATGTTCTGGGTCATTACGATTGCCTTGGTTGCCTCCTGGTTGGTGGCGGTCACGGTCATCCCGCTGGTCGGACAATGGCTCCTGAAGGCGCGGCCGCATCAGGCCGTGACCGAAGGGGAGGAAAAAGCGCCGGACTCCAAATTTGTCAAACGATTTCGGGTATTGCTCGACAAATCGCTGCATCATCGCTGGCTGGTTATCGGTACGACCGTCGGCGTTTTTGTGGTGGCGCTGCTGGCCATGGCCTTGGTCCGCAAAGAGTTTTTTCCTCCATCCACCCGGCCGGAACTGATTGTGGAGCTGACTCTACCGACCGGCGCATCGATTCATGCAACCGATCGGGAAATGAAACGGATCACCGACCTACTGCAGAAGGAAACCGATGTGTTGAACGTATCCGGTTATGTAGCCCAGTCGGCGCCGCGGTTCGTTCTGGTGCAGGACAGTTCGATGGCGGCGGATAACTACGGCCAGTTGATTGTGCTGACCGAAGGGGCGGCGGCGCGGGACCGGCTCCGCAGCAAGGTGGAGAGAGAATGGGCCGCGCAGTTTCCCAACGTGAGACTGAACACCAAAGTGCTGTCCAATGGTCCTCCTTCCGCTTTTCCAGTGATGCTGAGGGTCGTCGGTGAAAAACACGAACAGGTGCAGCAACTGGCTGACAAGGTCCGGCAGACAATGACCAACAATCCGGCTGTGACCGGCGTGGTGTTCGACTGGTTTGAAAAAAGCCCGGTGGCGGTGCTGGAAGTCGATCAGGACAAAGCGCGCGCTCTGGGGTTGGACAGTGCGACGCTGGCGACCAGTTTGCAGGCCAGCTTGTCGGGAATCGCCGTGTCGGAGTTTCGTGAACGCGATAAAACGATTCCGATCGTGATTCGCAATGACACCAGTCGCTGGAAACAGGTTGACAATCTGCGCAATCTGTATGTCAACGTCGATGCGAACGGTGGAAAGTATGTTCCGCTCGAACAGATCGCCCAGGTTCGCTATGCTCAGGAACACGAACTGATCTGGCGGCGTGATGTGCTACCGGCCATTACCGTGCAAGCGACGATTCAGCCGGGGCTGCTCGGCAACGATGTGGCTATGGCCGTGCTCAAGGAACTGGCGCCGCTGAACGAATCCCTGCCGCCGGGATACCGGATTGAGGCCGCAGGTGACTTGGAGGCAAGCGAAAAATCCGGCAAAGAGCTGGCAGCGGTCTATCCGATCTTGATCGGTGTGGTTATGCTATTGTTGATGTTCCAGTTGCAGAGCATATCGCGGATGGTTCTGGTACTGCTGACCGCGCCGCTCGGCATGATCGGCGTTAGCCTTTTTCTGTTGTTGCTGCAGCGGCCGCTGGGTTTTGTCACGCAACTGGGGATTATTGCTTTGTCAGGCATGATCATCCGTAATTCGGTGATTTTAATCGACCAGATTGAGAAGCATATCGCGGCAGGAGAAAAGCCTTGGGATGCTATTGTGGACTCGGCGATCATCCGGTTCCGGCCGATCATGCTGACTGCAGCGGCCGCGATTCTGGCGATGATCCCGCTGATCAGCAGCACCTTCTGGGGTCCGATGGCGGTTGCGATCATGGGGGGGTTGTTGGTGGCTACCGTGTTGACCCTGATCTACCTGCCGGCAGCCTATGCGGCCTGGTTCAAGGTGCAGCGGACAGAATAGCGCGATGAAAGTTCATTCGTGGCAGAGAGTGTCGCAAAAAAGAAACCGGGCTTGAAGTAATAGCGCCAACGCTACCTTAAGGAATGGGGTGGCGTTGGTTTTTTTTACGGACTTTTTGAAGGGTAATGAAGTCTGTTCCCAATAATATCAAGGGCTGCCAAGGAATACGGTTAATTGACCGTGTGGTTTTTCATGCAAGTGTACTTGAGAAAAACAATGAGAGCGAAATCCGCGCAGAAGGGATTTTGTCGCAACAGAGCGAAAATAGGAAAAATTGATCGTTGCACCCCGATCAAGCGGTATTTTGCCAAAACGCAGGCGGGTGATTCAAACTACAGGAGGGATGCCTTCACGCGAAGCTTTAGCATGGGCGTTTTGCCAACGATGAAACGATAATCGAAAACAAAGAGGGAGGTTTCTGTATATGTCGGAAGAAAAAAAGGAATCCTGTGAGACCCCATCGGTAAAAGTTCCCTGGACTGGTTATATTGCGTTGGCTTTTGCCGTGGTCTTCTTTTCCGGACTGCTTGCGAGTGAGAAAGGCTGGATCACTGCATTTGACTTCAATGCCCTGGCTGGGAAATTCGGCGTGATGAAAGACGCCGCCAAGGCAACGTTCCAAGGGCAAGGCGGCTTTGGCGCCAGGGACGGATTCATGTTCGCATTCGGTCTGTTGCCATCGGTCATGTTGGCGTTGGGAATGGTCGAAATCGTTGACCACCTGGGGGGGCTTAAAGCGGCGGAAAAACTGTTGACGCCGATACTGCGCCCGTTGCTGGGGATTCCGGGTATCGCAGGTTTGGCGATGGTCACCAGCTTCCAGAGCACCGACGCCGGAGCAGGCATGACACGGATGCTCAGGGAGACCGGTTGCATCACCGAAAAGGAAAAGACGGTATTTTGCGCGTTTCAATTCTCTGCAGGCGGAACCGTGACCAATTATCTGGCATCGGGCGCTGCTCTGTTCGGTTTTGTCACGGTGCCGATTGCTTTGCCGTTGGTGTTGATTTTTGTACTGAAAATATTTGGCGCCAATTTGGTCAGAATCTATCTGAACCGTTTTGAGAAGGAGAGTGTCTAATAATGGCAGCTGAACAGAAAAAAACATTGCCGGACATTTTTGTCGAAGGCGCCAAAAAAGGCTGGAATGTCGGGATCAGCAGCATCATTCCCAATGTGTTGATGGCGTTTGTGTTGATTCATGCCTTGCGTTTGAGCGGACTGCTCGACATGCTGGGAACGTTGTTCAATCCGGTGATGGGATTGTTTGGCCTGCCAGGCCAAGCGGTCATGGTGCTGGTTGGCGCCTGGATGTCGATGGGAGGCGGCGTTGGCGTGGCGGCGAGTCTTTATGCGGCGAAGGTTCTCAATCCGACTCATGTAACGATTCTGTTGCCGGCCATTTTTCTGATGGGCGCACAAATCCAGTACATGGGACGCTTGCTGGGGACAGCTGGCATTCAGGGCCGGTACTACCCGATGTTGTTTGGCGTGAGTATCCTGAACGCAATCATTTCCATGATTATTATGCGGTTCTTTGCTTAAGTGGCTAAGTTGAGGGGAGGTTTGCATCGATGAATAACAAGGCGTCTAGAATCCAGGAGACCTACGACGCGTTGCATGCAATGCCGGAAGTAGGTTTTGAGGAAGTCAAAACCGCGGCCTGGTTGGCCGAGAAAATCAAAGCGGCGGGGTTTGCCGTGACAACCGGTGTCGGCGGAACCGGCATCGTTGCCGTGCTTAAAGGCAAAGAGGCCGGACCTGTGGTTGCGGTGCGTGCTGATATGGACGCGCTGGCGCATGTCGTCGACGGGAAAGAGGTGTGTGTCCATTCCTGCGGTCATGACGCCCACTGTACGATGGTGCTCACGGCGGCGGAAGAACTGGCGGCGGTCGGTATCACGCACGGTACGCTGAAAATCCTGTTCCAGCCGGCGGAGGAAAAACTGTTCGGTGCTACCCGCATGATCGAAGCCGGAGCGCTGGATGACGTGGATGTCGTTTTGGGCATTCATCTGCGTCCGATTCAGGAGGCTAAGACGGGACAGGCTACCCCGGCTTTGTATCATGGCTCCAGTTACATCATGGAAGCAACGATCAGTGGACAAACGGCGCATGGTGCGCGGCCGCATCTCGGCGTCAACGCGATTGATGCTGCTGCTGCGGCAATCAATGCAGTCAATGCCATCCACATTAATCCGGTGATTCCTTCCACGTGCAAAGTGACACGGTTGCAGGCCGGCGGGGCGACGCTCAACCAGATTCCGGACCGGGCCGAAATGGCGCTGGATTTGCGGGCGCAGCAGAATGACGCGATGAAGACGCTGCTGGTAAAGGCGGAAAATGCGATTAAAGCAGGCGCGGCAACGGTCGGCGCCACGGCGACGACCGTTGTCAAGGGCGGCGTTCCGGCAGCGGAGTATCACCCGGAAATCATTGAGCTGGCAAGGCAAGCGATTCGTGCCGTCTTGGGCGAAGCCGGTCTGCTGGAGCCGATTGTGACGCCGGGCGGAGAGGATTTCCACAATTTTGTCCAGGCCAAACCTGCGTTGAAGGCTGGCTATATTGGTCTTGGTTGTGATTTGACACCCGGATTACATGACCCGTCGATGAAGTTCGACCGGTCGGCAATGATCTACGGAGTAGAGATTCTTGAGCATATGGTCGGCAAGTTGCTGCGATAGCAGAATGCAGGTGCAAATAAATCGCCCCGGCTTTAGGCCGGGGCGATTTATTTGCAGGTTTATTGCGCGCCGTTGGCGAATATGTGCAACAAATCCTGTTGCCCTGTTTCAGCGGCAAGGGAATCGAGGAGGGGTAATGATGGCAAGAATACGGTCGCAGATGATGGTGCTGGTATGCCTGACGCTTCTGTTCCTGGTTTCTTCGTCTCTGGCAGCGGAAGCTGCCGTACTCCAGAACAATGCGAGTTATTACATCAATACCGGGCACACAATGACAGCTGCCTTCAAAGCCGGTACCAACGCCACCTTCCGGCCTGACGGAAGCGTTGCGTCGGGTACGATCCTTAACAACACCAGTTTCTATATCAACACGAACCGCACGATGACGGCTTCCTTTCAGGCGGGAACCGGCGTCTCCTTTACTCCCGAAGGCAGTGTCGCGGCGGGGACGATCCTCAACAATACAAGCTTCTATATCAACACGAACCGCACGATGACGGCTTCCTTTCAGGCGGGAACCGGCGTCTCCTTTACTCCCGAAGGCAGTGTCGCGGCGGGGACGATCCTCAACAATACAAGCTTCTATATCAACACGAACCGCACGATGA
>CAZOJA010000023.1:0-18762 GCA_964579955.1 uncultured Veillonellaceae bacterium
GTATTCAAATAAGCTGCGAAGAAAAACGTGCTATGGTTTAGTTAAAAGCCTGACTGGTAGCTCGTAAATTGATGAAAAGTATGCTAAAATAAATTAATAAAATGTAATTACACAAATAGAATATAAAATAATATATTAAAGACAATGCTTTAACTACTTTGATAAGGCATTGTCTTCCTTCTTTTATAAAGTGAACTGTAGTAGCCGGTTTTGCATGAAATGGATGTGAAAAAGGCGCCCTGCAGGCACCTTTTTATACCGGGGGTTCAATTGTGATTCTTTGGTTATTTTCGTTTGATCAAAAATTGATTCATCAGCACCCCGGCGAGAAATCCTCCGACGTGGGCCCACCAGGCGATGCCGCTGCCGGCCATCCCCGCGGAAATTGCGCCGCCCTGGAGCTGATAGAAGAACCAAAGGCCAAGAAACAGCAGGGCTGGAATCTCAATGATCGTGAAGATGAAAAATAACGGCACCAAAGTCTGGATTTTTGCCCGAGGAAAGCAGATCGCATAGGCGCCCAAGATGCCGGAGACGGCCCCGCTGGCGCCGATGACCGGAATCTGGGAAGACGGGTCGAAGGCCAGCTGCGTCAGATTGGCGATTACGCCACAGGTCAGGTAGAACAGCAGGAAACGGCCATGACCCAGGCAATATTCGACGCTGTAGCCGAACAGCCAGAGAAACCAGACGTTGCCGATCAGGTGCAGCCAACCTCCATGCAAGAACAGGCTGCTGACCAGACTCAGTAAAGCAGTCGGGTCAAGAGCGCCATTGGCGGCCATCTGGCTCACGCGTGCCGGCACCATGCCAAACCGTTCCACCCAGGCGTGCAATTGGGCCGGTGAAAGCAGCAATTCGCTGATGAATACGCCGATGTTGGCGGACACCAGGCTGACGGTGAGGAAGGGTACGATGTTCGGCCTGATGTTGTCACGCAGCGGTATCATTCGGATCCCTCTTTCTTTTGCTCCGGTGTTGCGTTGACCCTGCTGCCTTCTTTCAGGCCGGACGGGGAAAGGATGACCTGATCCCCTTGTTTCACCCCCGACAGGATTTCAATTTTTCGGCTGTCACGCAAGCCGGTTTTGACGAGTTTCTTGTTTGCCTGGTTATTGTTGACAATCCATACCGTTGTCCCCTCCACCACGGCATTGGCGGGTACCAGCAGCGCCTTGGCCTTCTCCTGCACCAGAATGTTCAACTCGGCAGACATGCCGGGTCGTACCGTCAGGTCAGACGGCAGGTCGATCTTGATTTTAAAGGACTTGGTCGCATAGTCGACTCGTGGCGCCAGAGAACGGATGGTTCCTTCAAATACTTTTCCAGGCAGACTATCCAGGCTTAGCAGCACTTTCTGGCCGACACGGACTCTGTCGGCATCGAGCTCGTCAACTTTTCCCTCGATACTCATCGCTTGCGAAGTCGCCATAGCCAGAATGCCGTCGGTGTTGGTTGCCAGGGAGCCCTTGTCGAGCAATTTCTCCAGGATCAGCCCGTCAAACGGACTAAATAGGGAATAGTCGGCCGTGCGGGCCTGAAATGCCTCAACATTGGCCCGGGCTCGGTTTAGGGCATTTTCCGCCGACAGCAGCAAAGAAAGGGCGTTGTCATGTTCGCGCAGTGAAACGGCCTGTTGCGTATAGAGCTTTTGGATGCGTGAATACTCGCGGCGTTTATATCCGGTATCGGTTTCCAGCTGAGCCAATTCTGCCCTGGCAGCGCTTAATTGCGCCATCGCTTCGTCTGATTCCAGACTGACCAACAAATCGCCTTTTTTTACCTGTTGCCCCTCTTCCACATGAAAGCGGGCGATGCGTGCCACAGTCTTGCTGCGCAGGTTGATTTTTTCCTCAGGTACAACCTGCCCCGAAGCATAAACAAACAAGGCGGCCGATCCATAGTCGGCTGTCGTGGTTTTGACCGGGACTGGTCGCATGGCGAACCAAACGGTTCCTGCCGACAGAATGATGACCGTGAACGCAAGGAGAAGCTTATTGCGGCTCATGCAGGTTGACCTCCAGGCGAAAGATTTGATTCGGGGCTGGCTACAGCACCTCGTCGGTCATGGATCACTTTTCCATCAGAAATCTCGATGATCCGGTCACAGTCTTGGACAAAACCGACTGTATGCGTGACGACCAGAAAGGTCTGTCCGGTTTCTTGGTTGAGCTTGCGGAAGTAATCAAAGACAATTTTGGAATTGGCGCTGTCAAGATTTCCGGTCGGTTCGTCAGCGAGAACGATCAGCGGCTGGTTGGCCAAGGCGCGGGCGATGGCGACTCGCTGCAGTTGACCGCCGGAAAGTTGCGACGGGTAATAGTTTCTGCGCTCGGCAAGCCCCAACTGATCGAGCAGCATCATTGCCCGCTCACGCTGTTGCGCCTTGGACAGACGGGCGGCAACCATCATTGGCAGCATGACGTTTTCCAGTGCGGTGAATTCCGGCAAGATATAATGAAACTGAAAGACAAAGCCCAGTTTTTCATTGCGGAGTTTTGCCAGTTCCCGGTTGTCCAGTGCACCGGTATCAATCCCGTCAAGCAGGATCTTACCGTCGCTGGGTGAATCCAGGATGCCTAGCAAGTAGAGCAGGGTGCTTTTTCCTGAGCCGGAATTGCCGACGATGGCGCAAAAATCGCCCTGATAGAAGTCCAGATTCACCGCATCAAGGATGGTTGTCCAGGAATCGCCGGACTTCAACCTTTTGGATACTTCCCGCAACTCGAGGATTTTTCTGCCGGAGGCTGGTTTGCACAACTCAACCATTGCGAATCACCTCCGCCGGTTTGAATCGACTGGCCCGCCAGGCCGGGACGGAACTGGCGGCTAAGCCGCAGAAAATGCCGACCGCTGCGGGAATCAGGAAAAGATGCCAGGCCCAGACCATGGGAAAGCCTTGACGGGTGATTGTCGCCGTGAAGCTTACCGGCAGCACGGATAAAGCGTAAATCAACACGGCGCCGGACAGCATGCCGCCCAAAGCGCCCAACAGGCCGAGGATCAGCCCTTGCATGAGATAGATGGCAGACAGCACCTTTCTGCTTACTCCGAAGGCTTGCATGATCGCGATGTCACGCTTTTTGTTCATCACGCTCATCAGCATGATATTGGTGATGCCAAACGCAGACACGACAAAAATCGTGCCAACGATACCCAGGTTGATCATGCGGCGCCGGTTAAGTTCGCCGCGGATATTCTCATTTTCAGAAATCCAGTCGCGGCTCTCCAGGCCGGTCAGGGACCTTGTCAAGGCGGCAACCCGTTCGGCGGAGTTGGGATCCTGGAGCTTCAGGTTGAATTCGTTGGGTCCGCTGGCGCCAAAGAAGGCTTCGGCATTTTTGAGCAATATGAACAGAGTCCGATTGTCATAGGCGGTAATGCCGGACTGATAGAGATCAATGATTCGGAACAACTCGCGGTTACCGGTCTCTCCGATCAGCGTGACCGTATCGCCGGGTTTGGCGGCCAAACGGCGGGCGATGCCGCTGCCCAGGATGATTCCGTTGGGCGCGGTGGCAAAGTGCTCCAGACGCCCCAACCTCAGTTTGTCACCCAGGCCGTTGATCCGGTTTTCCTGTACAGGGTCGACGCCGCGAATGACCACTGCCTGATCCTTGTTGCCAAAGGAAATCAGGCCCTGGCCGGTGTAGGATGCACTGATGTCCGTGACTCCGGGCAGCCCGGCCAGAGTTTCCCGCCAGAACCCGGCGCCGTTGATCGTCATCGGCTTGTCGAAAGCGCGGATGCGCTCGACACGGGAAAGTTCGTAGCGATCGCGGCCCAGTTCGGGGCGGGGGCGCAATCGCTCCGAGGTGATCTGCACATGTGGCGTGACGGCAATGATCCGTTCGACAAAATCATTTTCAAAGCCAAGCTGCATGCTGGCCATCATGATGGACAGTCCGACGCCGATCGTCACACTGGCGATACTGGCGATGGTCTGCTTTTTGCGATGCCGGATCTGGTGCCAGGCAGAAAAGAGAATCATCCGTCATCCTCCCCGAATCACTTCGACCGGATTGACCTTGCCGGCGCGCCAGGCAGGAAGTAAGGCCGAAATAAGGGAGAGAAACATTCCCAGCCCCAGGCTGCCGGCATACAGCCACCAGACTTGCAACATGTTGAAGCCGCTGCCGCTGACAGGGCGTTGTTCGCCGGCCGTGCCAAAGCTGAGCGAGGCAAGCCATTCAATCAGGATCTGTCCGAGCAACAACCCGGCCAGGCTGCCGATCAGTCCGACCGCAGCCCCCTGGATCAAAAAACTTTGCATCAATAATTTGCGGCCGACACCGATGGCTTGCAGGATGGCAAGGTCGCGTTGCCGGTCGATCACTGACATCGAAAACACGTTGAAGATGCCAAATCCTGCGGCGAAGATCAGGCCGCCGAGCACAAAGTAGATGTTGGCGAAAATAATGACCAGCAGGCTCAGGATATTGGCGTTTGTCTCCTGCCAGGGTTCGGCCCGGTATGCATAACGCTCCGTCAATTGGGCTGCAACGGTTTCCGCTGTTTCGTAATTTGCGATTCTGAGGCCGATTTCGCTAAGTTCATTGTAACGTCCGGCAAGGGTCTGTGCGTCTTTGAGGTTGACCCACAGACGGGAACTGTCGATGGAGGTCACGCCGGTTGAGATGATGGCAACCAGGCGAAACAGGTAACTATTGCCGTCACGGGCTGTCAACTGGACCGTGTTGCCGACGTCCAGCCCCATTTTTTCCGCTATTGATTTTCCCATGGCCAGTCCCTTATCCTGCGTCTTTAGGTCGCCGACATTCCCGGCGATGGCTTTTTCATACAGTCCGTTCAATTTGTTTTCTTCTTCGGGGACGATGCCCAGCAAGGTCGCCGGATAGCTCACCGCGCCGTAACGCAAAATGACATTGGTGCTGATTGCCGGAGAGATTGCCAGGATTTCGGGGCTGCGTTGCAACGATGCGAGGATTTCGCGATGGCCGCGGATTTTTTCCGGCAGGTCTGGTGGCTTGACGTTTTCCAGCGCAGTCAGCGAATTTTTAGCCGACAGTATTGCCGGTTGCGGCCGATCTTGCCCGGTTTCGGTTGTAATCCGGATATGGGCCGAGGCATTGACCGTCTTGCTGATGAATTCTTCGCGAAACCCAAACAACAGGGAGGACATGGTCAAAACGACGCCTACCGCCAGCGCGATGCTGGCGGTCACAATCAGCGAGGTCCGCAGATTGGCCCGGACAGAGCGGATGCCGAGATAAAGCGGTAAGTTCATAAAAATAATATTCCACGAAGCGGGGGAATGTTCCTTCCGGCAAACGGTGCGGTCCGGGGATAGGCCTATATAATGAGAAGTGGATGCTGTATAATTAATAAGATAAGAAGAGGTGAAACGATGCGACTGATTGCCGATTTACATGTTCATACCGTGGCAAGCGGTCATGCCTACAGCACCGTTGCCGAAATTGCCCGTGTCGCTGCCGACAAGGGGTTGTCGCTGATTGCGCTCACCGATCATGGCCCGGCGATGCCGGGCGGACCGCATGCTTATCATTTTTCCAATCAGACGGCGATTCCCGATATCCTTTATGGGGTGCGGGTGCTCAAAGGCGTTGAAGCCAATGTGATGGACCGGCGGGGACGACTCGACCTCGACGAATTCCGCCTGTCGAAACTGGACATTGTGGCGGTCGGTCTGCATACGGTCTGTTCGCCGTATGGCAGCAAGAAAGAAAACACCGTGATGATGGTCGAGGCGATGCAAAATCCGTTTGTCGATGTCGTGGTCCATCCGGGCAATCCGGAATATCCGGTCGATGAGGAAACGATCGTCAAGGCTGCGGTCCGCTATGATGTGGCGCTGGAAGTCAACAACAGCTCGCTGACGGTGTCGCGCAGGGGCAGCTTGCCGCACTGCGACCATATCGTCAGCCTGGCAAAAACTTATGGAGCCAAATTGATTGTCGGTTCGGACAGCCATTTTTGCGAGACGGTCGGCGAATTTTCGTCGGCTGCCGCATTGATTGACAAGCATGGGATTTCACCGGAACAGGTTCTGAATACTTCGTTGGAAAAAGTGCTGGCGCATCTTAACCGCCGGACCAATCACAAGAACGTGGAATGTTAAGGAGGCAGCGCGATGGACAATTCCCGACTCGTAATCATTACCGGCATGTCTGGAGCCGGCAAGACACAGGTCGTTCATATCATGGAAGATCTGGGGTACTTTTGCGTTGACAATCTGCCGCCGGCATTGATCCCCAAATTTGCCGAACTATGCGCCCAATCGGCCGGCCGGGTCAGCCGGATCGCCCTGGTGGTGGACATCCGCGGCGGCGAATTCTTTGATGAGCTGATGCATGTGCTGGGCGAAATGGACCGGGAATCGGTGCTGGCCGAGGTTCTGTTTCTGGAAGCGGCCGACGCCACGTTGATCCAGCGATACAAAGAAACCCGCCGCCGTCATCCCTTGGCGCCGCAGGGCCGGATCAGCGAGGGCATCCGTCTGGAACGCGACCGGCTGGAGTATGTGCGCGGCCGGGCGACTCATATCATCGATACCTCCAATCTGAGTACGCAGCAACTGAAGGAACGGATCACCGAGCTTTACGGCGGAGAGAGCGAGCAGGCCAAGCTCAGCGTCAATCTGGTGTCATTTGGCTTCAAGTACGGCATTCCGCTTGATGCGGACATGGTGTTTGACGTGAGGTTCTTGCCCAATCCTTTTTATGTCGAGCCGCTGCGCTGCAAAACCGGCGAAACCGCCGAAGTACGCGAATACATCAACAAGTGGCCGGTGACCCACCAGTTTTTGAAGCAATTGCAGTCGTTCATCGATTTTCTGATCCCGCACTACGCCAAAGAAGGCAAAAGCCAGCTGGTGATCGCCATCGGTTGCACCGGCGGCATGCACCGGTCGGTGTTTGTGTCCGGCAAAGTCGGCGAGGCTTTGCGCGAGCAGGGCTACCGGGTGACGGTGGAGCATCGTGACATCAAACATAACAAGGTTGAAAAGTAGTATGGCCCTGTTGAAATGGCTCTACCCGGGGATGCGGGTCAAGCGCTGGTTTTTCCTGTTTACCGGCGGGGTCGTGGCTTGCGGCTTCAGCTTGGCGCTATTGCTCAACTACAAGTTTATCGGCGCGGTGGAAGGGACCTTGTTCAATTTGGTCTACCAGACCACCGGCACCTATTATGGCTGGGTGCCGACCCTGGTCGGCGCCGTGGTGCTGACCCTCGGTCTGCTGATGATGGGCTATGCGATGCGCCGCATCATCCGTTCGATCGTCGAAGTGGTGGCGCCGGAAGGAACTGATCGACTCGGTGATATCATCTACCAGAAACGCCGCCTGGACCGGGGGCCTTCGGTTGTCGTCATCGGCGGCGGCACCGGTCTCTCCACGCTGTTGCGTGGCCTGAAGGTGCGGTCAAGCAATTTGACGGCGATTGTCACCGTGGCCGATGACGGGGGTTCTTCCGGACGGCTGCGCCAGGATCTGGGCATCGTGCCGCCGGGCGATCTGCGCAGCTGCCTGGTGGCGCTGGCAGACACCGAACCGTTGATGGAGAAGCTTTTCCAGTACCGTTTCGCCGGCAGTGGCGATCTGGCCGGGCACAGCTTCGGCAACCTGTTTATCGCGGCAATGACCCAGGTCGTCGGCGGCGACATTGAACAAGCGTTGCAACAGTCCAGCAAAGTGCTGGCCGTGCGCGGTCATGTGCTGCCATCGGCAAACTGTTCGGTCCGGCTGTCGGCCGAGATGGCTGACGGCAGCATCATTCACGGCGAATCGGCGATTCCTTTGTCCGGCAAATCGATTCGCAGGGTGATGATCGAACCGGCGGATGTCAGCGCCGTCAAGGCGGCGGTCGAGGCGATTCTCCAGGCCGATGCCGTGGTGCTGGGGCCTGGCAGCTTGTACACGAGCGTGTTGCCTAATCTGTTGGTGCGGGAGATTGCGGCCGCGCTGAAACAAACCAATGCCCTGCGGATGTATGTCTGCAATGTGATGACCCAGCCCGGCGAAACAGCCGGCTACAAAGCCTCGGATCATCTGCAGGCCTTGTTCGATCACGCCGGAGCGGGGATCGTGGACTGCGTTTTGGTCAATGTTGAAGAAGTGGCCGGCTGTCTGCTGGATCAATACGCCAAACAGGGCGCCTGTCCGGTCGAGCCGGATATTGCCGTGCTGGAAGCGATGGGAGTACGGGTATTGCCCGGACAGCTTGTCAGTGCGACCAACTGGGTCCGTCATAATCCGGTGCGCCTGGCCCGCCTGATTTTTGCCACCTTGGAAGAATGGCGCAAGCAGTTGGCAAACGGCGATGCCCGCAAACAGGCGATGAGCGAAAGCGAGGACAAAGCTGCCTCTAGTTAAGCAAGGAGTGGATTTGGGTTGTCTTTTTCCACGGATGTAAAAAACGAACTGGTGCGACTGGAACCATCCAATGAATGCTGCAGCCGTGCCGAACTGGCGGCCTTGCTCTGGATGGGCGGCGTGGTTTATTTCGGCGGACAGGGACTGTTGGGCGTGAAGTTTGTCACGGAAAGCGCTGCAGTGGCGCGTAAGGTGTTGCGTGCGCTAAAAAAAGAGGAGATCAACGAGACCGAAGTCAAAGTGATTCGGGCACTGCGATTGAAAAAGAACAATTCCTACGAACTGCGGGCGGCTCCCTCGCCGGCGGTGGTCAGTTTTCTGGTCCGAATGGGGATTATTGCCGAAGGGATTCTGCTGGACCGGCCCGACACTCCTCCGCGCCGGACCTGCTGCCGCAAAGCCTGGCTTCGCGGCGCCTTTCTCGGCGGCGGCTCGATCAACCGGCCGGAAGTGGAATATCATCTGGAACTGGTTTCGCAAAACGAGGGGTTTGCCGAAACCCTGGTGCAAGCCTTGCGTTCGTTTGGCCTGCATGCCGGCTTGACGACCAGGAAACAGGATTATGTCGTTTATATCAAGGAAGGCAATGCGGTGACTTCCTTTTTAGGCATTGTCGGCGCCCATCATGCACTGATGGAATTCGAAAACGTACGGATCGTCAAAGGGATGCGCAACCAGGTGAACCGTCTGGTCAACTGTGAAACCGCCAATCTGGCCAAAACCGTCAATGCGGCGGTGCGTCAGGTGGAGTTGATCCGCTGGATCGCCGGGACCCGGGGGATCGCCAGCTTGCCCCGGACGCTGCGGGAAGTGGCCGAACTGCGCCTGGCGAATCCCGAAGCAACGCTGCAGGAATTGGTCGATGCATTCGACGGCAAGCTCAGCCGTTCGGGGCTGAGCCACCGACTTCGGGCGCTTGAGCGTCTCGGTGAGGAAATGCAGACAGGAGAAGCGAGATGAGCCGCCGCGGGATCGTTATTGCAGCAGTCTGCGCCATGATCTTATCTGTCGCCTTGGCCTGGCTCGGTTCGGCCGGTTCTGGCATTCCGGTGCTGACTTATCATCATGTCGGTTCGGGCAGCGACTGGCTGTATGTGAGTGAGGCCGACTTCGAACGGCAGCTGGTTTATCTGCGTGAGCAGGGCTATACGACGATCAGCGTGGCGGAACTGGCGCAAGGCTTGTCCGGACGGGCCAAGCTGCCGTCACGGCCGATTGTGCTGACCTTTGACGATGGCTACGATGATAATTATCAAAAAGCGCTGCCTGTGCTGCTGCGACAGGGAATGCGGGCCAGCTTTTTTGTCGTGACGGGAAAAATCGGCCAACCGGGTTACATGTCCTGGCAACAGGCGGCGAAAATGCAGTCCCAGGGGATGGAGATCGGTTCGCATACCGTCCACCACTATACTTTGAATGAGATTAACCTGAAGGAAATGGAACGCGAACTGCGGGCATCCCGCGTGATGTTGGAAAGCAACCTTCCGGCGGCGGCGCCGGTGTTTGCCAATCCATTCGGTGAAACTGCGCCCGCGGTGGTGTCGCTACTACAGAAAACCGGCTATCAGGCGGCCTGCTCCTCGGTGGTCGGACTCAATCGTCCCGGGGAAAATCTGTTCATGATTCGTCGGATGAGTGTGCCAAAACCCAAATTTGGCCTTTGGGAATTTCGCTTGCGGCTGTGGTGGCTGAATCTGCGTGACCGATTGGAGTTGGAACGGTGAAAAGAATTTTGGTACTGACAATTGCGGCTCTTTTTTCCTGGAATGTCACGGTGGCGGCGATGCCGTTCAGTCTGCGCGACATGGCCGATATCGTGCCGGAGTGGCCGGTGACCACGTCGGAAGCCGGTGGTCTGTTCCTCTTTTCCGATAGTCCGGAAGAGTTTTTTAGTGAAGGGATTCTGTATCAGGATCAGGTGAAAGGCGATGCCCGGCTGTTTTTTCATCATGTGAACGGGACCCAGGAGAAAAAACGCGTGGTGGTGGTGCTGACCAACCACGGCAACACTGCGGCCAAAGTCGAAGTGGTCCGTTATGGTGTGAGCAAGCCTGAGTATGATTACCTGCGGGCCGGCCGTGATATCCAGGCGGATTATTTCCGGGGCGGCAAACCGTTTCGTCTGCAGATAGCTGCGAAAAGCAGCCTGTTGCTGCAGGAACAGAAAGCGGTCCCGGTTCTGCCGCCAACGACGATATTGACCGGCATGATTGATTTTAACAGCGACCAACCGCTGCAGTTGACGGTGGCCGCCATTGCCGAACAGGGTGATCCGCTCACCCTGGTGAAAAAGTTGCCTGTTTTGCCGCCCGGCGACCCGCATCTGCGAGGGACCTTTCAGCGAGCCGACCGCTTGATGCTTGGCAAGCGTCCCTATCATCCCGGCGAGGACGGGGCCGTGTCGGTGACCTTGGGTGATGGCGAGCTCGACCAGTTTCTGACCGGCCGCGACGCCACCAATCGGCTGGCGGTGACGAATGCCGGCAATTATGGCGTCGTATATCGCGTCCTGTTGCCAACGACCGGCAAAGGAAAAATCCGTTGCTATTTCAATCCCCGTGGCGGCGTTTACGCAGGTTGGCTGAGGGTGAAGACCAAAGCGGAGAGCCGGATGGTCGGTACTCCGAGCAGGGGTGGTTTCTTCGGGCACGAAACCTTGGCCGATTTTGAATTGCTGGCTGAATTCATGGCCGGCGAATCGCTCTGGGTCACTTTTTCACCGCCGGGCGCTTCCAACCTGCCGGTGCGGCTGTTGCTGACGCCGGCGAACTGAAGCGGCATCGACAAGGCCTATTGCCTGTCCTGGCAAAACGCGATAAAATAGCATATATGATGAACCGGGGAGGGAAAGATACCATGGGAAAACACATTGAAACGATGAATAATGCGCCGCTGACCAAGACCGCTTTGACCGGCGGCTGCGGCGAATGCCAGACTTCCTGCCAGTCGGCCTGCAAAACTTCGTGCACGGTGGGAAATCAAAGCTGCCAGAAGTAATTTCGGCACCAATCAATGCGTTACCGTAGACAGTAAAATTTTTTGGCGCCCCTGGTGCATTGTTGCCGGGGGTTTGCTTTTGTCGGGGGATTATTGGCATGGATATTCACAAATTTGTCGTTAACGGGGAATTCATTTTACTGGACGTGAACAGCGGTTCCGTTCATCTGCTCGACCAGGCCGCTTACCGCATCATGGATGTTTTTGACGGGGCCAATGATGCGGCGGTTGTAGGGGCCTTCGCGGACGAGTTCGGCGAAGCGACCGTGCAGGAAACGCTGGCAGAATTGCACGGACTGATGGCGCGGGGACAATTATTTACGCCGGATGCCGAGGTGCCGCCGGTTTTTTCCGCCAAACCGATCGTGAAATCGTTATGTCTGCATATCGCTCATGACTGTAACCTGCGCTGCGGCTATTGTTTTGCTTCGACCGGCTCGTTTGGCCAGGACCGGGGACTGATGACGCCGGAAGTCGCCTGTCGGGCGGTCGATTTTTTGCTGGAGCATGGCGGCAGCCGTAAACATGCCGAAATTGACTTTTTTGGCGGTGAACCGCTGTTGAACATGGCCACGGTGCGGGCGGCGGTGGAACATATTCGCAGACGCGAGGCCGAAACCGGCAAGCTTTTCAATCTGACGCTGACGACCAATGCCGTGTTGCTCAACCAGGAGATTCTCGATTTTCTGAACCGGGAGAACATCCAGTTGATTCTCAGCATCGACGGGCGGCGGGAAGTGCATGACCGGATGCGGCCGTTTGCCGGCGGCGCCGGCAGTTACGACACCGTGCTCGCCAACATGCGCAAGGCTGTCGATTCCCGCCAGGGTCAAAACTATTACGCGCGTGGTACTTATACCGGCTACAATCTTGATTTTGCGGCGGATGTGCTGGCGCTTGCCGATGAGGGGTTCGGTCGGTTGTCGGTGGAACCGGTTGTCGCCAAAGACGCGCCCTATGGACTCTGTGAAGATCATTTGCCGAGATTGTTCGAGCAATATGACCTGTTGGCGGCGGAATACCTGCGCAGACACAGCGAAGGGCGCGGGTTCGACTTTTTCCATTTCAATGTCGACCTGGATAACGGTCCTTGCCTGACCAAACGTCTGAGCGGGTGCGGCGCCGGTCATGAATACTATGCGGTGACGCCACAGGGAGACCTTTATCCCTGTCATCAGTTCGTCGGGCGCGATGAATTCAGGGTCGGTACGGTGTTTGCGGGAATCGACAAACCGGAGCTCTGTCATGAGTTTCGTCAGGCCCACGTGTTGACCAAATCAGAATGCCGTCATTGCTGGGCCCGCTTTTATTGCAGCGGCGGCTGTCATGCCAACGCCGAGGCCTTTCATGGTTCGATTCATCAGCCTTACGAGTTGGGCTGCGAACTGCAGAAAAAAAGATTGGAGTGCGCCATTGCCGTGCAAATCGGTCTGAAACGGAGTGCAGCCGGAAAAAAATAAGAGGATTTTTTCGCCTGTTGTCGAAATATTAAGGATATGCGAAGTGCGTGAGTGAACAGAAAGGGGGATTTGGATGCACCTTGACATGGGATTGAACCTGGACCTGTCACAGAAGCTTGTCATGACGCCGCAGCTCTGTCAGGCCATCACGATTCTCCAGCTGTCCGCATTGGATTTGGCAGAACTGGTTCAGCAGGAATTATTGGATAATCCGGTGCTGGATCAAATGGACCTGCCGGCCAAGGACGCGGTACTGCCAGAATTGCCGGAACCGGCCGCAGCACCAGCGCCCGACTATTTCGATTGGGCCGATTATTTCAGCGAGGGCGGCAGCCGGGGGATGTACACCAGACAGGATTCCGGCGAAGCGGAGCAGCGGGATGTGGCTGCCTGTGGCATGTCATTACACGAGCATCTGGAACTGCAGCTGGATTTTTGCAACCTGAGTCAGCAGGAACGGTTGCAAGGTCGCTATTTGATAGGATGCATCGACAGCAACGGTTATTTTACCGGCACGCTTGAGGATGCTGCGGTTGCTTTGAAGTGTTCCCGGGAGTCGGTGGAAGCATTGCTCATGCTGATTCAGGGTTTTGACCCGGCCGGCGTCGGCGCACGTAGCCTGCAGGAGTGCCTGCAGATTCAGCTGCGGCAACGTGGCGTGCAGGATCCGCTGATCGACTGTCTGATTGAGGATTATCTGGAAGCCGCCGCTTCCGGCCGTTATGCCTGGATTGCCGGCAAGATCGGCGTGACGGCCGAAGAAGTGCGCAAGGCGATGCAGCTGATTCGGACGCTGAACCCCAAACCCGGTTCCGCGGTGTCGGCGGACGGGCCATGCAGTTATGTGGTGCCGGACATCACCGTGCGAAAAATCGACGGGGAATATCTGATCCTGATTAATGACACACAAGTGCCTGGGCTACGGGTGAACCCTTACTACAAACGGATGGCGAAGGAAGCCGACGGTGATGCGCGACGCTTCATCGAGGGCAGGATCGGCAGTGCGCTTTGGTTGATCCGCAGCATAGAGCAGCGCCGTCAGACGCTGCAAAAGGTGATGCAGACGATTATTGAACTGCAGCCGGACTTTTTTGACAAAGGGGCGCGGCATCTATTGCCGATGACGATGAAACAGGTGGCGGACCGGGTCGGTGTGCATGAGTCCACCGTGAGCCGGGCGACCGCCAACAAGTATGTGGCGACGGCGCATGGCCTATTTAGTTTGCGGTCGTTTTTTTCCGCCGGCGTTTCGGCTGTCGACGGCAGTACGATGTCGGCAACCCGCGTCAAACGGGAAATCCGTGAACTGGTGGCAGCGGAAGACCCGCTGCGTCCATTGAGTGATCAGGCATTGACAGAACTGTTGATTCAGAAGGGGATTGCCGTTTCGCGACGGACGGTCGCCAAATACCGTGAAGAAATGGAAATCATGCCGTCCTGTCGCCGGAAAAAATGAGGAGTGAATCTTTGAACCAGCAAAATGAATCCTTACATTGGCTCTGCACCGGCAGTGTGATTCCTGCCTGCCGGAATGAGGACGAGTTTTCCCATGCGTTGCAGCAACAACAGGCGCCCAGTCTGATTATCCTGTTCGGCGACATCAACAATTTGCCGGAACTGATCCGGCGGGCCGATGAAGCCGGAAAACTGCTGCTGTTGCATCTGGACCTGATGGGCGGGATTGGTCGTGACCGGGCCGGGATCCAGTATCTGGCCAGATTGGGGCTCAAGGGGCTGATCACCACCAAGCCGCAACTGGCTAAAATGGCCCGTCAGGAAGGCATGCGCGTGATTCAGCGGATGTTTCTGGTCGACTCCGAATCGCTGAAAACAGGGATCAGTCTGCTGAAGGGCTTTCGCCCTGATGCGATCGAAGCCCTGCCGGCATCGACACCGGCCAGTGTATTGGCGGAGTTGAAGGCGGCGACGGATGTGCCGATCCTGGTCGGCGGACTGGTCCGCTCGGCAAACGATGTGACGCAGGCAGTGGCGAACGGGGCCTGTGCAGTAAGCACCAGTCGGCGCGAATTATGGAACATGCCCTGATTTTTCGGCGGATGATTGACGAAATGCTTGGTGCGGCGTACAATAGACCTGTCGGAGTCTTAGAGATGGAGAGATGGTCCTGACGCGTTTTGTGCTATGCACCAAAGCGGGTCGGGACTTTTATTTTTTGCCTGCGAGAAGTAAGGGGAGGGGAACCGATGAAAAAAACTACGGCGGTGATTATCGGCGGCGGCGCTACCGGCGTTGGGATCCTGCGCGACTTGTCCATGCGCGGGGTGGCGGCGGTTTTGCTGGAACAACGTGATCTGGCCTATGGGGCGAGTTCGCGGTTTCACGGGCTGCTGCACAGCGGCGGCCGTTATGCGGTGAAAGATCCGGAGGCAGCACGGGAGTGCGCCGAGGAAAATGCGGTGCTGCGCAAAATCGGCCGACACTGTGTGGAGGCGACGACCGGATATTTTATTCGTTTGCCGGAAGATGATCCGGCCTATGAGGCGAAATGGGTAGCGGCTTGCCAGGTGGCAGGAATTCCGGTCGAACCGGTCGACCTGGCGCGGGCTCACCAGTTGGAGCCGCATTTCAGCGAGCGGGCGGCAGCGGTATACGAGGTTCCCGATGCCGCGATCGACGGTTTTCGTCTGTGTCGGCAGAATGTGCTTTCGGCGAAGCGCTACGGCGGCAAGATGTTGAACTATACGGAAGTGGTCGGCATCGAACAGCAAAACGGACAGGTGACTGCTGTGAGAACCCGCAATACCATCACTGGTGAAACAGGCGTCATCGAATGCGATATCGTCGTTAACGCGGCCGGTTCCTGGGTGGGACAGGTTGCCGGGCTGGCCGGCATCAAGATCAATGTTATTCCGGACCGCGGTACGCTGATCGCTTTTAACCACCGGTTTACCGACCGCATCATGAACCGTCTGCGGCCGCCGGCCAACGCCGACATCTTCGTGCCGCACGGTTCGGTGACGTTGCTTGGTACGACCTCTTCGCCGACCGCGCGGCCTGACGACTTCACGCCGACGACGGAGGAAGTGCTGGCGCTGATTGACGAGGGAAAACAGCTGTTTGACGAGTTGCCGCAGTACCGGCTGCTGCGTGCCTATACCGGGACCCGGCCGCTTTACTGCGCCGACCCGACTGCGGCCACGCGCGAAATTTCAAGGAATTTCGTCATTCTGGACCATGCCGGGGAAGGCCTGGACGGGCTGATTAGCATTGTCGGCGGTAAATTGACCACGTACCGGTTGATGGCCGAAAAAATCAGCGATGCGATCTGCACCAAACTTTCGTTGCAAACGGTCTGCCGTACAGCGGAAGAGGCGTTGGTCGAAGATATTGCGCCGGAGCTGATGCAGCAGGCCAAAAAATTCTTCCCGGCTGCCGGCGTGGAACTGGCCGCATCGCGGCTTGGCCCGGACCTGGCTGAGACAGTGCAGCGGATTCAGGACAATCCGGCTAAAAAGGAACTGGTCTGCGAATGCGAGCTGGTCACGCTGGCGGAAGTGGAAACCGTGGCGCATGATGACACGACGTTCACGATGAGTGACATTCGCCGGCGCACCCGCATGGGCATGGGGACCTGCCAGGGAACCTATTGCGGTCTGCGCGGCCTCGGCATGATGGTGGACAACGATTTGGCGCGGGGGATGACGACGGAAAGCTTGTTGCGGGAATTTCTCGAAACCCGTTGGAACGGCATCCGGCCGCTTCTGTGGGGAAACCAGGTGCGGGAGGTCGAGCTGACGAGGGGAATCTACGGGGCGGGATTGAATATGGACGGGGCGGTGCCAGATGAGACAGAATGATGTGATTGTGATCGGCGGCGGACTTGCCGGCCTGTTTGCCGCCATTACCGCAGCCAGGCGGAACCGCAAGGTTCTGCTGGTGACCAAAGGCGTCGGCGCGATTGCGATTGGCGGCGGCTCGATTGACATGCTTGGTTATGATGCGCAAGGCGTTCCGGTCCGCAGCCCGGCCGCGGCGATGAACGGTCTTGCCGCCGACCATCCCTTCGCGGTTCTCGGCCGGTCGCGGGTGGAAACGGCGCTGCAGGCATTTCTGGACTTATGTGCGGCCGAAGGGTATCCTTACATGGGTGACCTGCAGCACAACCAATGGATTCCCACGGCGCTCGGCCGGCTCAAACCGACCTGCCTGACGCCGCTGTCAATGAACGCCGCCAGCCTGAAAGCGGCGACCGACGTTACGGTGGTCGAATTTGCCGGGCTGAAGGATTACTGCGGCCGGGTGATGGTGGATGGATTGCGCCAGTGCCCTGGCTATGCGAAAAATTACTCGCTGTTGTCGTTGACGACCGATATCAATGACGGCAGAGATCTCACAGCGCTTGATATCGCCCGGTGGCTGGATTCGGAGTCCGGCCAGGCTGCGTTGATCGACCGGCTGACGGCTGCCGTCCGTCCGGGCAGCGTGATTCTGATGCCGCCGGTCATCGGCACAAGGCCGGATTATCGTCTGTTCCATAAACTGGAGCAGGCCACCGGCTGCAAGCTGATCGAAACGGTCGGTTTGCCGCCGGCGGTGACCGGGTACCGTTTGCGCCGCCTGTTGGTCCAGTGTCTGGGCAAATTGAATGTGCAGCTGATCGAACAGGCCAACGTGGTGCGGGGAATCGTGGAAAACGGTCGCTGCAGCGGGATTGTCACAGGCAATCTGGATCGCGAGCGGACCTACCGGGCCGAATCGTTCATTCTGGCCAGCGGCGGCTTCTTTGGCGGCGGCTTGCAGGCAGGGGCCGGTCGGGCAAGAGAAGTGGTGTTCGACCTGCCGGTTACGGTTCCGGCCGATCCGGCAGCCTGGAGCAAAGAGACGTTGTTTTTCGCAGGCAGCCAGCCGTTTGCCAAATTCGGCCTGCAGGTTGATGACAAATTGCGCCCGGTCGATGCGACGGGTAAGCTGCTGCTGGAAAATGTCCATATCGCCGGCAAGAGCCTGGCTGGTTATGATTATTGCGCGGAAAAATCGGGAAATGGCGTGGCGCTGGCGACTGCCTATCACGCGGGCTCCGAAGCGTAGGAGGAAGAAATGAAAAAACATCATTACAATCCGGACAGTTGCATCGCCTGCACTTCCTGCGTCGCCTACTGTCCGGTATCCGCCGCCACCCGCAAATTTGCCGGCCCCAAGATGATGGGTCCGGCATTGGAAAGGTTCCGCGGTGGCGCGACGAATACCGATTTTTCACTCGATTACTGCGCGAACTGCAAGAACTGCGATATCTCCTGCCCTTCCGGCGTGCCGATCTCAACACTGAACATGCTGGCCCGGGCCGAACAATACAAGAACAAGCGGCGCAGTCTGCTCGACTGGATGATGTCCCATTCCGACCTTATGTCGAAGCTGGCCAGCCCGATGGCGGCCCTGGCCAATTTTGGCATGGCGAATCCGGTGACCAAAATGATTCTGAAGCAGATTGGCATCACCGACACGATGAGTTTGCCCAAATATGCCAGCAAGACTTTTCTTCAGCAGTTCCGCGCGTTCAAACAGCAGAGTTTTCCCGACAAGGTCGTGTTCTTTTCCGGTTGCTTCATCAATTACTATGCGCCGGAAGTCGGCATGGATCTGGTGGCGGTGATGCAGCGCAACAAACGGGAAGTGATCGTGCCGGAGGGTTTGGATTGCTGCGGTTCGCCGCTCGTCGGCAAGGGGTATCTGGATGAAGCGGTGGAAAAAGCCCGTACGAATATTGCGGCGCTGAAGCCCTGGCTTGACCAGGGGATTCCTGTGCTTACCTGCTGCACCAGTTGCGGCCTGATGCTCAAAATGGAAATCCAGGAACTGATGGACCTGGAGCATATGGAACAATTGGCGGCGCATACCTACGATGCATCGGAATATCTACTCGAGTTGCACGGTCAGGGCAAGTTGAACACCGAGTTCGCGCCGGTTGCCGGCCGCTATATCTATCATACCCCCTG
>CAZOJA010000024.1:0-17793 GCA_964579955.1 uncultured Veillonellaceae bacterium
TATTGATCGCAACCAACCTCGGTTATACCGAGATCAAATTGCAGGAACTGGCGGCAGGCGCACTTCTGCATGACATCGGCAAGACCCAGGTCGATAAGGCGCTGCTCAACAAGCCAGCGACGCTGGATGAAGAAGAAATGGCGATCATGCGTTGTCATTCGCAGTTCGGCTTTGATATCTTACGCAACAATAAAGAAAACATGAAATTGCCGTCGATCCATATCGCTTTGCAACATCACGAGAAATTTGGCGGCAACGGTTATCCGCGGGGGTTGAGTGGCGAGGAGATCCACGAGTATTCACGGATCGTATCGATTGCCGACGTATATGATGCGATCACTTCCGACCGGCCATACCGGAAAGGGTTGGCTCCGCATGAAGCCTATGAATTGCTTCTGGCCAATTCCGGCCAGCATTTTGATCCGAAGATATTATCGGTTTTTCTCAAACGAATCGCCATTTATCCTGTAGGGACCGTGGTCAAATTGAATACGGGCGATATCGGCGTTGTGATCAGCGTGCCTACGGATATGCCGCTACGGCCAACCTTGCGATTGATCATCGACAGTCATCGGCGATTGTATCCCGGTGTGATTGAATACGATATGCAAAACCACCTGACCAGTTTTGTCAGTCAGGTGGTTGATGGCCGAGATTTATTGAAGTTGATCTAGGAACCGGCAACTCCGGAGTCGTTGGGATGGCGATGCAGTCCGAGCGTTTCCAGCGGCTCACTGTTGGGGTTGGTGACAGCCGACTTTTCCGGAGCAGCGTTGGCAAAATTTTCGACCAGTTTGGCAGTGACACGGGCGTCGGTCAAGACGCCGGGCCCGCCGACGCAACCTCCGGTACAGGCCATTCCTTCGAAAAAGTTGGCAGAGCGTTTGCCTGCCTGGATTTCCTGCAGACATTTCTTGCAGTTGCCCAGTCCTTCGCAACGTTCGGCTTCCACCTGGACATCGGGCGCCAGTTGCGACATTACGTTTTCCACTGCCTGCAGCACGCCGCCGGCCTTGGCGAAAATGTTGCCGTCCTTGGACCCGGCGGACGCGAACTCGCTCGCCGCCATTTCCGTCACATTGACCCCGGCGCCGACTATCGTCGTGGCCAGTTCCTCGAAGGTCAGCACATAGTCGACAATGCCGGGATAACGTTCCGCTTCGCTTTTTTTGGCAATGCAGGGCCCTACGAACACGACGATCCCTTCGGGATCGTTTTTCTTTACGTTCATCGCCGCGGCTACCATCGGCGAGACCAGGGAAGAAACGCTGTCCTTCATCGCTGGCAGATGCTTTTCGACCATGCCGACAAAGGCGGGGCAGCAGGAGGTGGTCATCAGGCCGCCGGTCGTTTTGGACCGTTCGATGAATTCGCGGGCTTCTTCGACGGCGACCGCATCCGCACCGACCGAGACTTCCATAACATCATGGAAGCCGACTTTCAGCAGGCTGGCCCGAACCTGGCCCGGCCGGACCTGAACGCCGAACTGGCCGATAAAGGCTGGCGCCAGCAGGGCATAAACCCGTCGGCCGGCTTTGATTCGTTGGATGACCTGCACGATCATCGAGCGGTCGGAGATGGCGCCGAAGGGGCAGGCCATTTTGCAGGCGCCGCAATGGACGCACTGATCGTAGTCGATGACCGCCTTGCGTGCTTTGTCGGCGGTGATGGCGCCCAGTTCGCAGGCCCGTTCGCAGGGACGCGAAATCTCGATAATCGCCCCATACGGACAGGACCGCTTGCACAAGCCGCATTCGACGCATTTGGATTTATCGATGAATGAACGGTTGGCAACAACCGAAATCGCTTTTTTCGGGCAACTGGCGATGCAACTGTGCGCCAGACAATTGCGACAGGCATCGGTGACGATGAAGCGGTCCAGCGGACACTGATCGCAGGCGACCGGTAATACCTGGATGATCGGCGCCTGGGCAATATCTCCATCCAGGGCGGCGATAGCCGCTTCGGGAATCGTTGCGGTCATCGGCTGACTGAGCGCCGACTTGATCCGATCCTGCAGCACGGCCCTTTCTTTATGGACGCAGCAGCGATACCGCGGTCCTTCGTCCGTGACGACGGAATGCAGGATATTCTCAACATCGGTTTGCAGACGGCCCTCAAAGGTCATCTGGGCGATTTCGGTCAGGACTTTGCGGCGGATTTTGGTAATCTCGTTGATTTCAGGCACTGTTTGTCATTCCCTCCAATTACGATAGATTGTCCTGCAATATTTCAAGCAGGCGGTCCGGAGTGGCGTTGTTGATCAGTTCGCCGTTGATCCGGATATTGGGGCCTTTCCCGCAGCTTTTGAAGCAGGTCACGCCTTTGATTTCGATTTGTTCACGTTGCTCGGCCGGCAGCGATTCCAGCACGGCAAGCAGATCCTGGACGCCCATCAGATGGCAGGAAGTACCCATGCAAAGTTCCACAGTCAACATGAAGAAGGGCTCACTCCTTTTCTTTTCTGGTTTCCTGGCTAGACCCATTCGATATGGACTACTTTTCCCATTGATTCCAGTTGGGTGCGCAGCCGTCCGAGCACCTGGAGCTTGATGTTCATCGCGGCTGGCAGCAGTGGATTTTGGTGGGCCGGATTGACCGCGCCGCCGGCCCAGATGTGGACGTGATCCGCCTCAGACAACATACGGGCGACCCGACTGGCTCCGTCCATCCGGCCGGGTTGCCGGAGTTCTTTGGCGGAGCGAAGCCGGTCGACGGCGGCGTTTAACGTCAGGACGCCTTCGGTGACCAGGTCGATCCCTTCCAGATGGGCGATTGGCGGAATGTTCGGATCATGATATTCCAGCGAAACCTTTAGCGGTTTGCCCAGTACCCTGCTGACCAGCGTCGCTGTCGTGCCGCCGCAGACGATTTTCGGGCCGGAAGCGTCGAGCAGTCGTCTGACGACGCTGACATCCTGCTCCGGAGAGGCGGGCGGGCCCACCATCAGGTTGACGCGACGTGGCCGTCGCATTTTTACCGCCACGACAGTCGTATCATCTCCCGGTTTGCCCAGATAGTATCCCTCACAGCAATTGAGCAGCGAAGAACAGAGTTCCTGGGTATCGGCCGATTTGGCGATATCTTCCGCCAAGCGGGCCGCTACGCCGTTCCAGCCCAGGCCAAGAGGCAACAACCCGCCGATTCCGGCATGAATCGCGCCGTCGCTGACAAGAGTCAGCCAGTCGTTTTCCTGTAATTCCATCTGTCCGACCAATACTGTTTTGCCGCCAATCGTCCGGTTTTGCGCCGGAAACGGCAACACATGGCCTGCACGGCACAAAAACGTGCGAGGACTGTCAAATTCGACCAACGTGGCTTCTCCTTGCGGATCGATCCGTAGGACCTGCAACGTGGAGTAGGCGATTTTACGTTCTTTACAGACAGGCAATGTCTGCGCGATGGTTTCCACCACATCGTCCAGGCTGGCGCCGCGCGCCAGCATCGAGGAGGCGATTTTTGTGGTCAGGGTGGCGAGGATATTGGCCTTGACGCCGCTGCCCAGTCCGTCAGACACAACCACGATAACCGAATCCGCGGTGCGGGTGACCTGGACGTTGTCGCCGCACAGTTCCTCTCCATGTTTGCAAAGCTGGGAAACATTCACTTCGGCATGAAGCGTCATCAGCGAGCGTCCCTTTCCTTCAGCAGACCGACCAGATCCAGCAGGGCCGCTTTGGTTTCACCGGTGGTTTCCCCGAGTAATCCCGCAATTTCTTGCGCCACATGCATCTGCCGATTGATGATTTCCGCCGCTTTGTCGATGGTTTCCAACTTAACCTTCTGAAGATCGCGTTCCTTTTTCTCCCGTTCCGTGACATCGGTCACGATCAGGATCACCATGTTGTGTTCGCGAACCGGCAATACCATCTGTTCGGTGATCAGCGAGCGTTCAGGATATTCCACGCGGCGGCCGACATATTTTTCCTGGGTGCGGACCGCTTGCTGCAATCCTGTGCAGTCGATGATCCGGGCCAGGCTGGTTCCTTTGACAAGTTCGGCGCGCTGGCCGAACATGGTTTCGGCGGCGGGGTTGAACTCCTGGATGGTCATCGCTTCATCGACGACGATTATTGCATTCAATGAATTGTCAATGACCATATTGGAAAAGGATTCCGCTTTCTTTTTCATATAGGGGATGCACATGTCCACTTCAGCCAAGCCCTGCCAGACGGCGATCGCTTTTTCGCGGCAGGTGCTGTAACCGCAGGCGCCGCAGTTCTTTTCATCCGCTTTGCTGAGTTTGGCCGTTTTGGCAAGGATTTCACGGATTTCAATTTCACTGGGCTGTATCTCGATCACCGGTTTTGCGGCGTGGTTGCGAGAAAAATCAGCGCAGGCTTCCGGAACGTTCAATTCTGTCGTCAATGATTGCTTGGCAAACTCGACGACCCGGGCCCGGCGAACCGGCGTGCCGCCCTGATGGGGGAAGCCGGGGCCGCCGATACAGCCTCCTTCGCAGGCCAGCGCCTCGACGAAGCGCGGCGAGATCTGCCACTGACTCAAGCAATCGAACACTTCCATGCAATTTTTGATCCCGTGGACGGTAATGACGTCGGTATCTGTTTCGTCATGTTCGAGAAAGCTCTTCAGGATGCCGCCGGTAATTGGAAAAAATCGGGATGGGCCGGGGGTGTCCAGCGCCGTTTCGTCGTCGGCCAACTGTTGTTGCAGGAGGCTCTTGTCCTGAAACCAGTTCGCCAGATGCTCGAATGTGAGAACTGCGTCGATTGCCCCAGCGATGTCATTGTCGCGACCTTCGGCGATTTTGGCGATGCAGGGCCCGACAAAAACGACAAACAGGTCATTACCGAGTTTTTCTTTCAAAATCCGTCCATGGGCGATCATCGGCGATACCACCGGCGCCAGGTTGCCTGTCAGCTCGGGATAGTACTTTTCCACCAGTCGGGTGACGACCGGACAACAGGCTGAAATCACCGGCGCTTCGGTTGTTGCGACCAAATTGCTGTACACTTCGGATACGGCAGCAGCGCCGACCGCTGTTTCCTCAACGGCACAAGCGCCAAGACTTTTCAGCGCGGTTCGCAGCTGGCCGATTGTCAGTTCGGGGAATGCGGCCACAAAAGAGGGCGCGATGCTAAAGGCCACTCTGCGGCCGGACGTCAATGCCTGTCGCACACTCGCAAGCTGGTTTTCCACTTGCTTGGCATTTTGCGGACATTCCACCACGCACTCGCCGCAGAGAATGCATTTGTCCAGCACTACGCTGGCGTGGCCGGCTTCGATGCCGATGGCTTTGACCGGGCAGGAGCGGACGCAGCGGTGACAATCCTGGCAATTCACTTTTTGCGTCGTAATTGCCTGTTTCATGTTTTATCTCCAATTTTTAAAATGTGCCTGAGAAATATTTCGTGGACTTGATCACGGGTCACATTGGTCAACAGTTGGTCGTCGATCTGCACGACCACGCCTTCGGTGCAGCGTCCCTGGCAGAAGCTGCCGGCCATCTGAACCGACGCCTGTGCCTGATGTTTTTCGATCAGCGCCAGAAATGCCTCCAATACTGCGTTGGCGCCTTTCAAATGACAGGCGCTGCCCAGACAAACCGATACTGTGATCATTGCCGCACCTCTTTGCCTGTGAAAAATTTCACTAGAAGTCTTTCCTAATTGTACTAAACGGGTAAAGATTTCGCAACCACCCCGGCAAAAGGCAGGATTTTGGCCAATCCTGTCGTATAACACAGGGTAAGGTCTTGTCTGGCTTGCGGTATACTGATGGAGCGGGAACGTTATATTAACGGAGGAATGGGTTTGAACGGATACCTGATAGGAATGTTGATCGGCTTGCCTGGGTTGCTGGCCGGCTTTTTGTTGCTGAACCGAAACCGCGCGTTCCAACAGGCGCTGGTCTTATTGTTTTCCATCGCGCTGTTGGCCTCAGGCGGCTGGGCCTTGTCGGTGCGGACCGCCAGCGTTGCCTGGCCGACCGGAATGGGTGGACTGAACCTGCCGCTGGCAGTCGGGGCAAACTTGGTTGTATTGGCGATGCTGGCATATTGGAGCCAGGCATGGAAGATACGGCTTGGTGCCGTTTTGCTGGTGATACAGGCCTTCCTTCTTGCCTGGATCGGTTATTCCGGCCGCGGTGCAAGTCATACCGGTGTAGCTGAACTGGACCACCTGGCGCTGCTGTTGTTGCTGCTTGTGAATGTGACAGGCGCAATGCTCCTGCCCTTTTCACTGAAATATATGGAGCGGCGCGAACAACGCCGTGGCTTCGCCAACGCCAAGAGAAACAGCACAACGCTTTTGGCGACGGCAGGCTTTATGTTGTCTGCCATGAATGGTCTGCTGCTTGCCAACCATTTGCTGTGGCTGCTGTTTTTCTGGCAGGCGCTGGTTCTGGCCGGTTTCCGTCTGGTGGCGCATGACCGGACGAAATTGGCATTTGCGCAAGGCAGAAAATTCGTTCAGTGGCATCTGCTCGGAAGTGCCGTATTTTTGGCCGGAACTGTCGGGTTGCAGGCGTTGGCCCAAACGTTGACCATTTCCGAACTGTTGGTATTCAACGATGCGAATTTGCTTTTGTTGCCTATTGCCTGCCTGGTGCTGGCCTGCCTGGTGGGTGCTTCTCTTCTGCCTTTTCAGGCGGGTTTATTGCATTCGGTCGTTGCGCCGATGCCGGTTTCTATCCTGCTACAGGCAGTGACGCTGGTCAATGCGGCAATATATCTGCTGATCCGGATTTCACCCCTGCTGATGAACACCTGGCTGGCTAAAATCATCGCTGTGATCGGTACATTCTCGTTTGCGGCTGCGGCGCTGCTCGCATTGCTGCAGCCTGACGAAAAACGGATTCTGGGTTTTTCAACGATTTCCTGCGCCGGACTGGCGATGGCCCTGATTTCACTGGCTAATTTGCAGGCGATTTATGCGGCGGTTTTGCTCACCCTGTTGCATGGCCTGACGAAAGCGTTGCTGTTGTTTGGGATTGGCAGCGACGGCAGTTCGCGGCTTTCGCTGCGACTGGAGATACTGGCGGCAGTGACGATGGGGATGCCGCCGTTCGGCATCCCGCTGATGCAATGGACCGCATTGGAGGCGGTGATGCAGAATCCGGTCGCTTTGCTGTTTGTTGCTGCCGGGATTACTTTTACGTTGCTCTACTGCGCCAGGTACATCGTGCTCCGGCTGAACTCGGTTGAACAGCCGACTTCAGTGAAGTTAGAGCCGCTGTATGCAGTGCCGCAATTTGTTGCAGCTATCGCAATCGTATTGCTAGGCTTGTTTTCCGTACCGTTTACAAACTGGCTGATAGCTCCCGTGTTGCGCGAAAACTTCCACCGCTTCAGCGATATTGCCCAAGGCGAGGCGTCGAGTTTTTTGATTCGCGACTGGCTTGGCATCAATCCTGTGCTTGTGCTTGCCGGACTGGCCGGAATCGTTGTATTGGGCTGGTTGCTGCTTCGCTGCAGTTGCCGGCGGCCGGTTGAAAAACCGTCACAAGAACATGCTGGTGAAATGAACGGACCAACGGAAACGGCTACTGCCGCGGAAACGGCTACTGCCGCGATAATGGAAGTAACTGCGGAAACGCATGCGGAGAAAGCTGCCGCGGACGATGCCGGCGAGCTGGCGGAAAAAATGGCAGAAACTGTGGAAGCGACTTCAAGCACAACAGCGGCAGAAACAGCTGAAGAAAGCTTTGCAACAGAGACCACCGCTGCAACCATTCCGACTCGCCCTGCCTTTTCCATCATTCCGCTTGCCGCTGCGCCGACTATTCAGCTTTACGCAACGGTTATCGCCGGCGCCCTGATAATCCTGATGTTTGAGGTGGTGATCCGGTGATGGCGCTGTATTCGACCGAATCGGCAAAAATTGTTTTGGTCATATTGGCGGTGATTGCGACACCACTGGCGTCCGGCCTGATTGCAGGCCTGGCTCACCGGATGCGGCTGCGTCAGCAGGGCGAAAGGGAGCCGTCCATCTTGCAGCCGTTCGTTGATTTTAGACAGATGTTCCGCCAACAGCCCGGTTCAGCCAACGATACTGCAATGCTTGCCGTGTTGCTGCAACTGGCCTTTGCAATGGTGTCCCTGTTGCTGCTCGTGCTTGGGCGAAATCTGCTGGCGGCCCTGGCGCTACAGCTGTTTTCCGGCCTGGTGGCAATTGTCGCTGCCGGCAACCGAAACCCCGGTTTCATCGACCAACAAAGGCTGAATCCTCTGAAGCAGTATCTGACTTATCAACCGGTGGTCCTGCTGGCGGCGGCTGGTTGCGGATTGGTCGCAGGCAGCTTTGGCGTTGATGCGATGTTGGGACAGAACCGGCCATTGATTGTTGAGTTGCCGCTGGTTTGGCTGTCACTGCTTTACGTTGCCCATGTATTCAGCGGCGTGGCAACGGAAGCCGACCTTGCCGGTCCGGTGCTTGCGGTGGCCAGGCTGGCCGGCTGTTTCCGCCAGGCAGGGTTGCTGCTGTTTGCCGGTTTGTTCGCGGCGGACAGCTTGATCATGGCCGGATTGATCGCCATATTGTTGGGCTATGGCCTCTTTGCAGCCGAGTGTATGGCAAACCGCTTCTATTGCCGCGTGATGGCGATTTGGGGCTGGCGGCTGATTTATTTTGCCTGCGCAATCAACTTGACCTGGATCTACATCAAGTATCAGTGATAGCTTTGGCGAACTAATAGCGTGGACCGGGGAATTGACGCGGAAACACCTTGTCGAGCTGGTTCAGCAGGTCTTCGAGTGCAGCCAGCGCCAAGGGCACCGGTCCGCTGAATACGCCGGCTATTTCGGTGGCGGCGCGATTGGCCGCAAACTTGCCGTATTCTCCGGTCTGCTTGTTGTAAAACGAAAGTGTCAGGATCAGCGAAGTCGCTTCATAGGTCTCATCGTCAAAGAACCCGTTTTGCAGGCGGTTGGTAAGGAAACTGATCTCCAGGTTGACAACGCCGCCGGCTGCAGTATCGGCCGCAAGTCTTTCCAGCAAGACACGGTCTGCATCACGGTTAAGTGCCGCAATCGGCTCGATTTCATACCTGGGGAACCGGAACTGGCTGCGTAGTTTGGTCTGCAGCGCGGCGTTCAGTTCGTTGCTGCGGTAACCGGACTTGTCGCTGATGGCCGGCAAAGTGATCCTGATTGGATCGACAGCTTGTGCAACGGCAGTGTTCAGCAGCAACAGGCAGAAGGTCAACAAAAGAAAGGTAGCCGGGATGCGAAGCGCTTTGCGTTGCAACATGGCGGTTTCCTCCCTGTGATTTGTTTTTGTTGATAGTTGTTGATAGTTATTGTAGAATGTTCGGCATGGTTCGAGGAAGGTCCTGCATTTTTTGCCGGACCGTTGACACTGGCAGGCCGGTCTGGTAGGATGGAAAATGTAGGATGGCGTTACTCCCGGGGATCGTGACAGGCTGAGCAGGGTAGGATGGGGCAAAGAATCAACACTCCTGACCCGGGGTGTTTATTTTTTTGCTCAGCAAGAAACGGCGTCGACCGGGATGCAGATAAACAGGTATCAAGTAGTAGAGTAGAAAGGCAGGAATGAAAAAAATGTCCATTCAGTTGATGATCATCGTTCTTTACATCGCGGTATTATTTGGAATCAGTTTTTATGCCAAACGGCTTGCGGCCAACGGGAGCAACAATTTCCTGTTTGCCGGCCGAAAAATGGGACCGTGGCTGGTAGCGGTCAATGTCGCCGGCCTGGCGATCGGCGCCGCATCAACGATTGGTGTTGCCGAAAACGCTTTTTCTGTCGGACTGGCGGCAGGCTGGTACAATGCGGCCTGGGCTGCCGGCGCCCTGGTGATGGGTTTGGTCGCAGCGGCCAAATATCGGGAAATGAACTGTACGACCGTTCCGGAGTTGTTTGAACGGTACTATGATAAGAAAGGCCGCGTCATCGCGGTAATTGGTCTTATTATCATCCAGATGGTGATTACGGCGCTGCAATATCTCGCCGGCGGGGCGATATTGTCATCGCTGTTGCCTGATATTTTTACCTTTCAGTCCGGCATGATCATCAGCGCCGTCGTGTTTATCGGCATAACTCTGATCGGCGGGCTGTGGTCTTCCGGATTATCGAATATTGTCAGCGTGGTGCTGATATACATCGGGGTGGTGCTCGGCACCTATATGACAGTGGCCAATCAGGGCGGCGTTGGCGCGATCGCTGCCAAACTGCCGGCGGGGACCGATTGGTTCGGCGCTGTCGGCGGACTTGGCCTGGCAACGGTCATCGGTTGGTTCGCGGTCATGATCACCCAGACGATCACTGCGCAGGGGCCGGTACAGATCGCCTGCGGCGCCCGTGATGGCAGTGCGGCCCGCAACGGATATTTGCTTGGCGCTCTGATCATTTTTCCGGTCGGCTTTCTCTGCGCTTTGATGGGGATGGCGGCCAAGGTTGCTTATCCTGACATCAAAGCGACGATGGCTTTGCCGAAAATCATTATGAGTCTGGATCCGATTCTTTCGGGAACCACACTGGCGGCGCTCTGGGCGGCGGACGTCTCCACCGCCTGTACGTTGTTGCTTGGCGCAGGAACACTATTTGCGCAGGATATCTACAAGCGGTTTATTGATCAGAATATCGATGAAAGCAAGTACATGATCGTCAATCGGGTCAGTATCCTGATCATCGGCATCGTGACCCTGTGGCTGGCTTTCAATGCGGTGGGCATTTTGCGCACGTTGCTGATCGGCCTGAGCTTGACGACCGCATTTACCGTGGTATTCCTGTTCACCGTGTTTGCCCCCGGCCTGTGCCGTCGCAACTCGGCGTTTTATACAACGCTGGTAGGAATGGCGGCTTTGGCGGCTTGGCAGATGGTGCCGGCGGTCCGGATCTTCGCTCATCCGATCTATCTGGAATGGTTGGTTTGCCTGGCGACTTTCCTGGCGGTGGCTGTGATTGACAAACAACGGATTCCTTTGGTGACGACCAAACCGGAATGATATTGTTGCACTGAGAAGGGAGAGAAACAATGGCCCCAATTGAATTGACCAGCATCGATATCGGTCGGGCTGCGCTGAAAATGGCCGTTACCGAGAGCAGGACCGAAGAACAGGCGTTGCGGCAGCAATTGATGGAACAACAGGGCATCCAGTCAGTCGCCATCGATTTTGGCGGTGAATTTGTTCCGTCGGTAAAAAAAATAATTGAACGGGCCGTCGTGGCGGCGCAGCGCCAGGGACTGGTCCCGTCCAATCATGTGGGAGAAGGGGCTGTGGCCGGTGCTGTCCGGGCAGCGCTGGGCCAGATTTCGTCGCAGGCGGTCGGTCTGTCGGTCGGAGGAAAAATTGGAATCGCCCGGCAGGGAGAGCACCTTTGTGTGGCAATTTATCTGGGCATCGGTGTGTTGAACCTCAATGAGGTGGCAGTGGGGTTGGCTCACCGGTCATTGCCGGCATAAATTTCCACTTGGCAAAGAACTACGGTTTGCGTTTGGATTTGCCGCTGCCGGCTGTGATTGCCGGTGCGGCGGACTGACGGCCGAACCACCAGAAAGCGGCAAGGCCGAGTGCAATCACGGCCAGACTGGTCAATTGGGCCGATTTAAGACCGAAAGCCAGCGTGCCGTAATCGCCGCGCAGATATTCGAGAAAGAAGCGGGCGATGGAATAGAGGATGGCGTACAAGGCAAAAATCTGTCCTTTGGCGTGCGGCAGATAACGGGCAACCAGCAACAAAACGAAAATGATGACATCGATCTGCCCTTCCCAGACTTCGGTCGGCCATAGTGGTTGCGTGCCATAGGTCGAATGCGCCAAAGTGCCGGGAGGATAAAGCAATCCGAAGTTGCCGCCGGTAGGACTGCCGAAGGCATCTCCGTTGAGCAGGTTCGCCATCCGGCCGATCGCCTGTCCCAGAATAACAGCCGGAGCAGCGATGATGTCAGCGAATTCCCAGGTATCGATGTTATGATGCTTGGTATATAAATAACCGACGATGGTTCCGGCGACCACGCCGCCCTGAATCGCCATGCCGCCCTGCCAGACGAAGGGGATTTCCAACAAGTGGTCCTGATAATAGGCCCAGTCAAAAAAGAACACATCCCATAAGCGAGCGCCGACAATGCCGGCCAGACCGCAATACAGACCCATGTCGGGAACATGTTGGTGCCAGCGCCCATCCTGTCTGGCCAGGAACCAGGCCGTGGCAGTGGCCAGCAAAATGCTCAGACACATGATCAGGCCGTACATCCGGATTGGAAAATCACCGAGATGAAACAGATATTGGTGCATGGCGCCCTCCTATTTTTTGACGAACGTGAGCAGCTGTTTGACGATTTGTTCCACCTTCGGCTTGTTGGTCAACAGTTCCGGCGAACTTTCGCACAGACAGTTGATCGCATTGTTTTCCAACAGGAAAAAGCCGATTTTGTCGATCGAGGAACGGACGGCCGCAATCTGCACAAGCAGGTCGGGGCAAGGCTGGTCCTCGTTCATCATCCGCTCGATGCCGGCGATATGGCCGCGGACGTTTTTTAACCGGGCCAGGACTTCGGCCTTGACTGCGGGATCTGTCATCATAGTCACCTCTTCCGTACTCCCCCGTGGGGGTGGGGTATACATATTATAAGCGGAATCAGTGAATTTTGGCAAATGGAGGCGTTCACAATGAGTATGAAAAAATTCAGTTTTGGTTTTGGCAATGGAACGATGGAGATGGAATTGCCCGAAGAGCGGATCATCCATGAAATCGAGGGCAGACCGGCAACTGCGCTGGCTGACGTGCCTGCAGCGGTGCAGGCGGCCCTGCGTAATCCGATCGGTTCGCCGCCGCTGGTCGATGTTGTGAGACCGGGTGAAACGGTGGCGATTATCGTCAGCGACATTACACGGGCCTGGATCAAGGCCAGTCAATTCCTGCCGACTTTACTCGACGAATTGAATGCGGCCGGCATACCGGACAAGGATATTTTCATCGTCATCTCGCTGGGAGCGCACCGGCCACATACCGAAGAAGAGGATATCCAGGTCTGCGGCGCTTCGGTCTGCCATCGGGTACGGATTTATCAACATAATGCGCACGACAAGGAAAATCTGACCTATGTCGGCACCACCAGCCGCGGCGTGGCAGCCTGGATCAACAAGCGGGTCATGGATGCGGACCGGATCATTTTGACCGGCGGGATTGTCTATCATCTGATGGCCGGATTTGGCGCCGGACGCAAAGCGGTCATGCCGGGAATCAGCGGTTACGAAACCATTCAGGGCAATCACCGGTTCTGCCTGCATCCGCAGGTCGGCGGCGGGATCAATCCCCATTGTATGTCCGGCCGCACCAATGGCAACGAGATGCATGAAGACCAGATGGAAATCACGGCGCTGGTCGACCCTGATTTTCTACTCAACGTCGTGTTCACTCCGGAAGGAAAATTTGCCGGTATTTTCGCCGGACATTGGCAACTGGCCTGGGAGGCGGGCTGCCGTAAAGTCGAGGAAATCTTCGGCATACCGATTTCGGCGCGGGCGGACCTGGTGGTTGCGTCCGCCGGCGGCTACCCGAAAGACATCAATCTTTACCAGGGAACCAAGACGCTGGATAATGCCTATATGGCGACCAAACCGGGAGGAGTGGCGATCTGCTTCCTAGAGTGCCGCGATATTCTCGAACCGGCTGAATTCAGCAACTGGTTCAAGTATCCCGATGCGTTGGCGTTTGAGAACGCACTGCGCGGCGCCTTTACCGTTCCTGGCTTTGTGGCGTTCAAATGTCTGTCAATCGCCAAGGATATTACCATGATCATCGTAACAAAACCGGACAATGCGGAATTTGTCCGCAAAACAGGAATGATTCCCGCGTCTTCGGCGGCAGAAGCACTACAGATCGCCCGGGAAAAAATCGGCCGCGACGACTTTACCATCACGGTAATGGCGCACGCGGCGAATACGGTCCCTTTACTGAAATAGACACGCTGAAATAAACTCAGTTTTACAGGATTTTTACGGGTTGGAAGTCCAGGGCGTCGCAGGCCACCAGATGGCAGGCGGCGCCCTTGACCTGTCCTCTTGGCGCCATATGGGCTCCATCACCGTGGATATGGCCGAAAATGCAGTGTTCGACGGCGAACTCTGCCAGCAATTCAGTAAATCCGTTGTTGCAGGATTGCAGATAATCCTGCAGGCAGATTGGCGGGAAATGCAGCATCAGCAGGATTTTTTCGCAGCCGGCGTTGCGTGCGGCCTGCAGAGAAGCGCGGGTACGGACGACTTCACGCTGATAGATCGGTTCATCTTCAGGCCGGAAGGTCGGATCGCCAGGGGTAACCCAGCCGCGACTGCCGCTGATTCCCCATCCCTCTGCAACAAAAAAATTGTTGTGTAAAAAATCCAGTTTGCCTGCCATGGCCTGGTTCATCTTGCCGACAGTGGACCACCAGTAATCATGGTTTCCCCGCACAAGGATCTTGCGGCCGGGCAATGCGGCGATTGCCTCCAGATCGATCACGGCATCGTGCCATTTCATGGCCCAGGAAGTGTCGCCGGCAATCAGCACGGTATCCTGCTCGCTGATTGTCGCCAGCCAGGCGGCGCGAATCTTGTCCCAATGGTTTTCCCAGGCGGAGCTGAAACGATCCATCGGCTTCTGCGGCGGATCGCCGGAAAGGTGAAGGTCGGCCACTGCGAAAATAGACATGCGGACTCCTTTGTCAGTTGTTTTTCGGCCAGTTCATTCTCATGCTAATATTTCTCGCTGGGCACGGTAAAAATCCTGCAAAGATTTTGCCCGGTGGCAGGGGAAAAAGTTCTGCGTCCGGAATACATATCATGGGGAGGGATTGAATTGACTTTCCGACTGGCCATCATTGCCCCGTATCCCGGACTCCGGGACACGGCGGCGGAAGTTGTCCGCGAGCATGAAGCCGAGTGGACGGCTGCCGTCGAACTGTTGACCGGAGATCTGGGCGAAGGGCTGGAACAAGCCAAAAACGCTTTGGACAAGGGCGTCGAAGTGATTATCAGCCGTGGCGGTACTGCCTCTTTGATCGCGCGGAGTCTTGATGTTTTAGTGGTCGAGATTGAAGTCAATCCGATCGATATTCTGCGGGCTTTGTCAAAGATAGAGAATCCTCTGGGGCCGATCGGTGTGATCGGTTTTCGCAACGTGATCTACGGCTGCGAAGAATTGAGCCGGGTGATTGGGGTGCCGCTTCAGGAAATCGCGCTGGATGACGAACGGGAGGCCGAGGCGAAAATCCGTGCGGCGGCCCGACAGGGAATCCGCAGCGTTGTCGGTGATGCGATTTCAATCAAGGCGGCGGTTCGGCTGGGGATGGATGCGATTATGATCGAATCCGGCAGAGAGGCTGTGTATAAAGCAATCCGCGAAGCGTTGCGAATTGTGGCGATCCGGCGGCGCGAACAGGAACGGGCCGAACTGATCACGACCTTGATTGCTTCGTCTACCGATGCCTTGGTCGCGGTAGACCGCCAGTCCTGTATCACTTTGTTCAATCCGCTGGCAGAGACGATTTTTTCCACCCGGGCGACAGAAGTGGTTGGGCGGCCGATCGGCGACATCCTGCCGGATAGCAGACTGCCGCGCGTCATGGAGAGCCGGCGTCAGGAATGGGGCGAACTGGAACGGGTAAACGGGAGGATATTGGCATCCAAACTGACGCCGATTCTGATTCGCGGCGAGGTGGCGGGTGCGTTGGCGACTTACCAGGATGTCACGCAGGTGCAGCGGTTTGAGCAATCGGTGCGACAAAAACTTTATGCCAAAGGGTTGGTAGCGAGGACGCAATTGGCTGATTTTGTCACGGTGTCGCAGCAGGGACTGTCCTTATTGGAGAAAGCACGGCAATTTGCGACCGTCGACTCGAATGTGCTGATCACCGGCGAGTCGGGAACCGGAAAGGAGATGATCGCCCAAGGGCTTCACAACCTTAGCCGGCGAGCCAAAGGGCCGTTTGTTGCGTTCAACTGCGCCGCCGTACCGGAAAACCTGTTGGAAAGTGAGTTGTTCGGCTATGAGGAAGGAGCGTTCACCGGTGCCCGGCGCGGTGGCAAGGTCGGCCTGATGGAGCTGGCGCACGGAGGAACCCTGTTTATGGATGAAATCGGTGAAATGCCATTATCCCTGCAAGCGAGAATCCTGCGGGTGATTCAGGAAAAGGAAGTCATGCGCATTGGCGGCGAACGGATCATCCCGGTCGATTTGCGCCTGCTGGCCGCGACAAACGAGAATCTGATGCAAATGATCGAAGCCCGTAGGTTTCGCAAGGACTTATATTACCGGATCAATGTGTTGCGACTGCACATTCCTCCTTTGCGCGAGCGCCCGGAAGACATTCCGCCGCTCGCGAGTCACATCCTGAAAAGACATCAGGCGATGAACCCGGCGATTCGGGGTATTTCCGCCAAAGCGATGCTGTTGCTCGGTCGGCAGCAATGGCCTGGTAATGTCCGGGAACTGGAATCGACGCTGGAACGCGCCTTGCTGCTGGCGCAGGGCAGCCAGCTTGAAGAACGTGACGTCCGGGAGGCTTTGCAACATAATGCCGCGGCGGAATTGCAAAACGAGGATATAAACTCAGGCGATTCTCTGTCTGGTGTCGAAAAGGCGACCATTGAAAGGATATTGCAGGAAGAAAACTTTAATTATAGCCGCGCTGCATCCCGCCTGGGAATCAACCGGACCACGTTATGGCGAAAACTAAAGAATGATGCAAAATGAGTCGAAGTGTTGCAAAATGCAATAACGCAATGGTGACGGCTTGAGGCGATCTAATGCTGAGCTGATGTCGTGGTGCAAGAGTAGCCGATAATGTGGCCTCCGGCAAGTAGCGGGGAAAATCATCGGCATTGGCATGAAAAATGCAGGTAGTAAGTGACATGCGAACATACGGTTTCGTAACGAAACGAGAAAGCTGGTGAGTGTTGCTTATGCCTAAGCTGGTCATCATCGCCGACGATTTGACAGGCGCCAATGATGCGGGGGTTCAGTTCGCCAAATATGGAATGAAAGTCCAGGTCATGCTCGGAGATTCCGTTGGTTTATCGGAAACCGATGCTGTCGATGTACTGGTTCGTGACACCGACAGTCGCGCCGTGCCGCATGAAGAGGCGTTTTCGAGGGTCGAAGCCGCCAGTCGGTTGGTGAGGCTGGCGGCCGGTGTCGGCAAGTTGCCGTTGATCTTCAAAAAGGTCGACTCTACCCTGCGCGGCAATCTGGGGCCGGAAATCGATGCGGCAATGGCGGAGTTCGGGTTTGATTGGGCTGCAGTGGCGCCGGCGTTTCCTGCCAACGGCAGAATTACCGCTGGTGGCTGGCACCTGTTGCATCAGACGCCGATTGCCGAAAGCGAGATCGCCCGCGATCCCAAGGCGCCAGTGTACGATTCGGTGTTGGCCGGGCTGTTGGCCAAGCAATCCTGCCACCCGGTCGGGCATGTATTTCTTGCTGACGTGAGCGCCGGGCCGGTTGCGATCGGGCAGCGAATCGCCGAATTGTTGGCGGCGGGCAAGAAACTGATTTCGTTTGATGCAACGACTGAAACGCATTTGCGTTCGATTGCCCGGGCAATCGCCGAATCCAGGTCGGCTGCGTTATGGGTCGGTAGCGCAGGACTGGCGGAAATGATCCCGGACGTCATGGGGTGGCCTCGTCAGCCGACACCTGACATCTGCGAAAAAATTGACGGACCGGTATTGATTGTCGCCGGGAGCGTCAGCAAGGTCACCCATCGTCAGATGGAATTTTTTCTGGCCCAGGGCCAGGGAGAATTGGTATCGATGCAGGCGGATCGGTTGATCGACGAGCCGGCTGGCGAGATCGCCCGGTGTATCTTGGCGGTGGAACAAGGCTT
>CAZOJA010000025.1:0-12418 GCA_964579955.1 uncultured Veillonellaceae bacterium
TCCGACATTATTTACCTCATTTGCGGAATATCGCTTTTTTGCCTAGCTATAAGCGTAATAGATTGGCCAAGCGACGTCAATATCTCGAGCCTTCCCGCGCAACGAACTTAGCCGTACGGACTACTCTTGACAGCGGCCCCGATAATTGGTTTAATATAATACACTTACATACTCTGAAGGGGAGTAGCTGCCCGGGTCCGGTCAACATACTGGCAGAAATGCCTGGCCGCACCGTTGACATCTGTCAATCAGCGAGACCTTCGGCGTAACCGTTATGGTTGGGCCGAAGCGTCTCGTTTTTTATTTGTCCGCTTCGCCGGCCGAAAATTTAAGGAGGTACCTTCCATGACCGCATTCCTCGCATCCCTGGCCTTCGTCGTACTTGCCGAAATGGGCGACAAAACACAACTGCTGGCAATGGCTTTCGCCTGTCGATTCCGCTGGCAAACCGTCATGTGGGGCGTTTTGGTCGCCACCATCCTCAACCACTTGTTCGCTGTATTGGTCGGCAATTACCTGACTTCCCTGATTGCCCTGTCGACGTTGCAGATCGGCGCGGCAATTTCCTTCATCATCTTTGGCATCTGGACGATCCGCGGCGACGAACTGGGTGATGAGGCCAAAAAAGACAAATTCAGTCCGTTCTGGACAGTCGCGATCGCCTTTTTCATTGCGGAAATGGGCGACAAAACACAATTGGCGACAATCGCGCTGGCTGCCAAATACCAAACGATTCTTCCAGTCTGGATGGGCACCACGGTCGGCATGCTGATAGCCGATGGCATCGGGATCGTATTTGGCATCGTAATGGGGCGGAAAATTCCCGAGCGAACGATGAAATGGGTTGCCGCGCTGTTGTTCATCGGGTTCGGCATTGCGGGTTTGTATGAAAATGTGCCGGCCGACTTCTGGAGTCTGCCCATCGTCCTTAGCGGCTCTGCAGTATTGTTGCTCTGTATGTGGCTGGCGGCGCGCAATGCGACGCCGTCAGTTGCCGAACAGACCGCTTGCCCGGTCGTTGAATCTAAATTGCCGTTGGACGAAGCCAAGGAGTAATTCCGGCAATGCCGGTTTCAGCTGAATTCGTAAGCGCTGCAGTACGAAAAGAACCCTCGCATTTTCGTTCTGCAGCGTTTTTTTGCCCGGCGCAAGTTGAGAAACCGCACTGTGCAACTCGTCGCCAGCCTTGTAAGATCAGGCATTATCGCCAATAACAATTCTCCTTAGCTACCACTAATCCAATTAAAACATTTGCAATTCGCAGAAATTTTACAACATATTGCGCCCAAACCTATTTACAAACACTATATATAGTGTTAGCATTTATATTGCACCTGATATTTTTCTATGAAGGAGTGTGAACAGGCTGGGTCTCTAACCAGGCAGCAGCCGGCGATTATGATTTCGACCATCACCAAACGCGACGGACGCACCGTGACGTTCAACTTGGAGAAGATCACCAACGCGATTGCCAAAGCGCTGCGGGTCACTGGCGAAGCAGACGAGGCCAAGGCGCTTTCACTGGCAATTCTGGTAGCGGAGAAAACCGAGCGCAGTCTCGCGACTGGCAATGCCCCAACCGTGGAAGAAATTCAGGACATCGTCGAAACGGTTCTGATTGACGCCGGTCTGCCGAAGACCGCAAAGGCATATATCCTGTACCGGGCCGAACGGACGCGGGCCCGCGAAATGAACACCCGCCTGATGAAAACCTACGAAGAAATCGCCAACAGCGATTCGAAGAACAGCGACCTGAAGCGGGACAACGCCAATATCGACGGCGATACCGCCATGGGTTCAATGCTGAAATACGGCGCGGAAGGCGCCAAAATCTTCAACGAGATGTACATTCTGAAGCCGGAGCATGCCAAAGCGCACAATGACGGCGATATTCACATCCACGACTTCGATTTTTACACCCTGACCACCACCTGTTGCCAGATCGACCTGCAAAAGTTGTTTAAAGACGGGTTTAATACCGGACACGGCTTCCTGCGCGAACCGAATGACATTGCCAGTTATTCGGCCCTCGCCTGCATCGCCATCCAATCCAACCAAAACGACCAGCATGGCGGCCAGAGCATCCCGTCTTTCGATTATGGTCTGGCTGATGGCGTTCGCAAAACCTTTGCCCGCCGCTACTGGGACAACCTGACCAAGACGCTGGAGTTCTCCACCGATAATCAGGAAGGGCTCGGGGAAAAACTTAAGGCAGTCTTCCAGGACATCAGTTCACGGCTTCAGCTGAAACCGGAAATCACCGGCAGCAACGGCTATATCGAGGAAGAGCTCGGGTTGCTTTCCGAGCTTGTCAATCCTGATTTGGTCAAAAAAGCCCAACAGTATGCCCTGAAGCAGTCGCTCAAAGAAACTGACAAAGCTACATTCCAGGCGATGGAAGCTCTGATCCACAACCTCAACACCATGCACAGCCGGGCCGGCGCCCAGGTTCCGTTCAGCTCGATCAATTACGGAACCGATACCTCTCCTGAAGGCCGGATGGTGATGAAGAACATCCTGCTGGCGACCGAAGCCGGTCTCGGGTACGGTGAAACGCCGATCTTCCCGATTCAGATCTTCAAGGTCAAGGAAGGCGTTAACTATAATCCGGGCGACCCCAATTACGATCTGTTCCAGTTGGCCTGCCGGGTCAGCGCCAAACGACTGTTCCCCAACTTCTCGTTCCTTGACGCGCCGTTCAACATACAGTTTTATCAACCCGGTCGGCCGGAGACCGAAGTGGTCTACATGGGCTGCCGTACCCGGGTCATCGCGAACGTCAACGACCCTACGCGGCAAATCGTCACTGGACGCGGCAACCTGAGCTTTACTTCATTCAACCTGCCCCGCCTGGCTTTGCTGAGCAACGGCAACCGCGGTGACTTTTACCAGCGGCTGGATGACATCATCGCCCTGTGCATCGACCAGATTCTTGACCGGTTCGAAATCCAGTGCCGGAAAAAAATTCGCAACTTCCCGTTCCTGATGGGCAACGGGATTTGGCTGGACTCGGAAAAACTAGGGCCCGACGATGAACTGCGCGAAGTCCTGCGACATGGCACCCTTTCGATCGGCTTCATCGGCCTGGCCGAAACCTTGAAAGCGCTGACCGGACGTCATCATGGCGAATCGGCGGAAGCGCAGAAACTAGGTCTGGAAATCGTCGGCCACATTCGCAAGCGCCTTGATGAAGCCGCACAAAAACACAAGCTCAATTTCACCCTGCTCGCCACTCCGGCCGAAGGCCTCGCTGGCAGATTCGTCAACATCGACCGCAAACGTTTCGGCATCATTCCTGAAATCACCGACAAAGAATACTACACCAACTCGTTCCATATTCCCGTCTACTTCCCGATCGGCGCTTATGAAAAAATTCAGCTGGAAGCGCCGTATCACGCACTGACCAACGCCGGCCATATCACTTACGTCGAACTGGACGGCGATCCGGCGAAGAATCTGTCTTCGATGGAAGCGATCATCCGCTGCATGAAAGATAGCGGCGTCGGTTATGGTTCGATCAACCATCCTGTCGACCGTGACCCTGTTTGCGGCTATACCGGCATCATCAACGGCAGCTGCCCCAAATGCAACCGCAAGGAAGCCGATGGCGGCCCGCAGTTCGAACGGATTCGCCGCATCACCGGCTATCTTGTGGGTACGCTGGACCGCTTCAATAATGCCAAACGGGCCGAGGAACGCGATCGCTTCAAACATATGTCGGTTTCAAAAATCTGACCGGCAACGGACAGAACAGAGTAAATGCCCCTGGCGAGTCCACTGCGGAATCGTCAGGGGCGTTTTTTATACCACCTTGTTTTCACACTGTGCGATGGCCCGCAGCGACTGCATCAGTTCGGTAAAGCGAGCCGGGGTGATTGACTGCGGTCCGTCGCATTTGGCGTTGGCCGGATCATTGTGCACCTCGATAATCAGTCCGTCTGCACCAACCGCCACCGCCGCCTTGGACAGCGACTCCACCATCCAGGACAGGCCTGCCGCATGGCTGGGGTCGACCAGCACCGGCAAATGGCTCTGCATTTTCAGCGCCAACACCGCACTGAGGTCCAGTGTATTGCGAGTATAGGTTTCAAAGGTGCGAATCCCTCTTTCGCAGAGGATTACATTCTCGTTTCCTTCCGCCATGATGTATTCGGCGGACATCAGGAACTCTTCGATCGTGGCGCTCATGCCGCGCTTGAGCAGCACCGGTTTGTGAATCTGCCCCACCGCTTTCAGTAAGTCAAAGTTTTGCATGTTGCGCGCGCCGATCTGCAACACGTCGACCTCCTGTTCAAACCGGTCCAGCATCGAAACCGACATGATTTCACTGACAATCGGCAATCCTGTGGCGGCCCGGGCGATTTTCAACAATTCCAGGCCCTCTTCCTTCAGGCCCTGAAAGCTGTAAGGCGAGCTGCGCGGCTTGAACGCCCCGCCGCGCAAAAATCCCGCTCCGGCAGCCTTTACTGACGCGGCGATACTGACAATTTGCGCTTCGCTTTCCACCGAACAGGGCCCGGCGATCACCGTCAGTTGGTCGCCGCCAATCTGCCGGCCTGCCGTCTGCACCAGCGTGTTCGTCGCACGAAACAGCCGGTTGGCTTTTTTGTAAGGTTCTTTCAGGCGCAACACCTTTTCGACGCCGGGCTTGCGCTGCAGCTGCTCCGGGTCCAGCTTCGCCACGTCGCCGGTCAGGCCGAAAATGGTCCGCAGTCCATCGGCGCTGCGATTGACAAAGCAGCCTGCCTGTTCGATCTCCTGTTGCAACTGCGCCAGTTGCCGTTCGCTCGTCGACGGATCGATGATGATGATCATGCCGCCATCTCCTCTCGCATTAAAACGCTGTCCAATAAAAAAAGAAGGCCCGAACGAGCCTTCTTCTGTCGCCTATGTTTTAGCTGCCGCCACTCTGTATGCAGTCAACTCACCGGCAAGGACTCCTTCACAAACCCGCTATGTTGTTTACCCCGATAAAAAAAGCCAACGCTAAAAAAGTAGCGCCAGCCAAAAGAGGTAAAATATTGGGTTTGCCGGGTCGATGCCGTTGCAACGTTCACTTTGGATACAACCTCGCTTTTCCCTGCAGGAATGATTGTTGCCATTTTATCAGGCAACAGCCTTTATGTCAACATGTTGTCAAAAACACACCAGTTCCAGTGCCAAGTGTAACATTTTCGCTGCCACGGCCATGCACCAGTTGTCAAAATCGTTGCTGCAACTGCAACATGGCCCGCGGCTGCGTAATATTGATCCCGTTGAACGGATATTGCACCTCCGAAATAATCAGGATATTGCACCAGATCATCGCCGAAACGAAAAAGATCAATATCGCTTGCGCGCGGGTGCTGTGCATCGAGAAGAACAAGGTAAAACCAATCGTGATGACTCCGCCGAAAATAACGGAGAACCAGATCGGAAACGGCAGTTCGTAGCGCTTGCCGTAGAGACGGGTATACCGATGTTCCCGCAGCGCAGTGAACCGCTGCAGCATCTCGCTATAGGCCGCCTGCTGGGCGGCTGTTTCCGGTTTGATCGCCTTGAGGGATGCAGATAGGGCCAGTATTGCCGCTTCCGCTTCCGGCGCCGGACGGTGAACCGCCCGGGCCATGCCAGCCCATTCCGGGCCGACGACCGCATTCACATAGTCTCGCAGATTGAGTTTCAGCGTTTTGCCGCCACTATCAGGAAACCAATCCGCCAGATGATAGATCGTGCCTGCGGCGATTGCTTCGGATGACGCGCAGCGTTCGCTGGCAATATATTCATCATGCACGGTATCGACCATCAAGGCCACCGTCACGGCAAAAATCGCGCCAACCACCGAGTAGACAAATCCGGCCACCTCATGGTTGCGTCGCAACGTTTCGCCGCCAATGCGCCTTCGCAGCCACAACATGACCATGACCGCCAATGAGGACAGCAGAATCACTATCGCTACATATAGGAAAAACACGCTCATCCCGTCGCCTCCCGCTCGGCTTCACTCAGCCCTTTACAAACTGTTTGGCAATCGACACCGCCATCACCGCGTCGGGCGCATAAGCATCGGCGCCGGCTTTTTCGGCATATTCCGCCGTCAGGACCGCCCCGCCGACAATCGTTCGGGCAGCTACCCCCGCCTGCTTCAGCGCGGCGATCGAGCGGTCGATCTGCGGCAACGTGGTGGTCATCAAGGCGCAAAGACCGATAATATCCGGTTTATGCTCGTGCGCAGCCGTCAGGATTTTCTCGAGCGCCACGTCCTTGCCCAGGTCGATGATTTCAAATCCGTTGTTCTCCAGCAGCGCTGCGACGATGTTCTTGCCGAGATCATGAATATCGCCGGCCACCGTAGCCAACACCACTTTGCCCAAGGTTTCGGTCTTTTCCGCCGGCAAGGCTTCGCGTAGCACCTCAAATCCCTGTTTGAGCGCTTCCGCCGACAACAGCACCTGCGGCAGAAAACAGCGCCCCGCGCCGAAGTCTTCGCCCAAGGCATTCATGCCGGCTGTCAAGCCGTGATCGATGATATAGGCGGCATTTCGCCCCTCTGCCACCGCTGCCATAACCAGTCCTTTGACCGCTTCCTTTTCACCCTGGATGATCGCCTGGCGCAGCTGTACGACCGGGTCCGGCTTTTCGCCGGATATTTCCCGGGAAATACTCGGCGACGCCTGTACGGCAAACCGTTTGCTGTATTCAAGCCCTTGCCGGTCGTGGCCAAGCAGCGCCTGCACCGCACTGATCGCTTCGTTCATCATCGGGTCGAGCGGGTTGAGGATGGGAGCATGCATGCCGGCAGCCGCCGCCATGGCGAAAAACTGCGAGTTCATCAGGTCGCGTCGCGGCAGCCCGTGCGATACGTTGCTCAGGCCCATCGACACCGGTAGGCCGAACTCTTTGCCATAAAGCCTGATCGTTTGCAAAATATCGAGCGCAGACTCCGGATTGGCCGCCAGTGTGGTCGCCAGGGCGTCAAGCAACAGATCTTTTTGTTTGAAGCCGATTGCCGTCGCGGCAGCAATAATCCGGCGCACCGTTTCCACCCGTTCGCCGGCATTGGCCGGCAAACCGCCGGGGGCAAGCGGCAGACACAGCAACGCCGCGCCGTACTTTTTGGCGATCGGCAAAAACTTTTCTAGCCGTTCCGGCTCCGCCGATACGGAATTGACCAGCGCCCGGCCAGGATAGACGCGCAGTCCGGCTTCCAGCGTGTCGGGATCGGTGGTATCGATTGCCAGCGGCAATGTGACCAGCTGCGACAGTTCATTCACCAACCGCACCATCAGCGCCGGTTGGTCGATGCCGGGAACGCCGGCGTTAACATCGAGAATCGCCGCGCCTGCCGCCTGTTGGGCCAGCGCGTCATGCTTCACCGTCGCCAGGTTGCCTTCACGCAGTTCGGCTGCCATCAGTTTGCGACCGGTTGGATTGATCCGTTCGCCGATGATCCGGACGGGGAATCCATTGCCGAGATAGACGGTCGCCGAGCGGCTGGTCAGGCTGTGCGCCTCACGCAAGGGCGATTCGATCGCCACGGGTCTCAAACCGGACAGTGCAGCCTTGGCGGCGGCGATATGGGCAGGAGTGGTGCCGCAGCACCCGCCGATTGTTGTCACCCCGGCGTCAACGATTTTCGGGATCCAGCTGGCGAACTGCTCCGGACTGAGCGGGAATGTCGTACGCCCGTCCGCCTGCAGCACCGGCATACCGGCGTTAGGCCGCAAAGTGACAGGCAGCGAGGTGGCCGCCACCATTTTGGCGATCACCGGCAGCAGTTGGTCTGGCCCTAGCGAGCAATTGGCGCCGATCATGTCGGCCCCCAGCGATTCCAGCGTAATCGCCGCCGTAGTCGGGTCTGTGCCGGTCACCGTCCGCCCGGATGCTTCGAACGTCATCTGGCAGACCACCGGGACCCGGCCGTATTGTTTGGCGGCAAGCAGCGCCGCCCGCATCTCCTGGATATCGATCATCGTCTGGATGATGAAATAGTCGACGCCCGCTTCTGTCAACGCTTGCACCTGTTCGGCGTAAACGTCGAACACTTCGTCGAACGACAACTCGCCGAGCGGTCGGATCAACTTGCCGGTCGGCCCAAGGTTGCCCCCCACCCGCACATTCGCTCCCCCAGCCTGCCGGGCCAGTTTGACGGCGGCGTGGTTCAGCGCAAAGACCTCGCTGGACAATCCGTAGTGGGACAGTTTGATCCGGTTCGCGCCAAAGGTGCAGGCGGTCAGCATTTCGGCCCCGGCCTCCACGTACCCCCGATGCACGGCGAGAATCGGCTCGGGATTCTTTATCGCCCAGGAGTCCGGCGACTCTCCCGGCTTTAGCCCCATTGTCTGCAACATCGTTCCCATTGCGCCGTCGGCCAGACTGATTCTTTTCATGAAACGAACCCCTTCCGTTATTGATATTGCTATCACCAATTCATGGCAACTATTCATTTTGTCTGTATTATACTTGATTTGCGGGCCTTCGCGCAAAATATAGTTCTTTTCCCAGCGTCCTACCGGTTGAAATCCGCGCGCCAGCCGAGTATAATAAAAGAGCGTTAAATTTGGGGTATTAGCTCAGCGGGAGAGCGCTTGACTCACATTCAAGAGGTCACTGGTTCGAAACCAGTATGCCCCACCAAGGTAAATCAAGGCTTCGAGGCACTTCGCCCCGGAGTCTTTTTTCGTGCATTCTAATTTTTTTCTATAAGCGGCTAATTCACAGTAGCCATCGTTCAAGCGGTCATTTGACTACCTGCTTGACTACCATCGATTTTTCGACGATTTTACTGATTCTATCCAACGAGCAGGAGCTAGCTGCATTGATAAAGAATAATATGGCAATATGACGCAATCTTTCGATATCTTTACCTGCAATCTGGTCGATACGCCAATAACCCTGCAATACCTTGATGATCTTATTATCTGAAGGAGCTGGATAAGGATGGTTCGCCCATTGAAGCGTCAATACCGGCTTTGGACCACCCTGCTGGTTGCGGTACCCTGTGTTGTTATTTCGGCAATCTATGCCTTCATCCAATTTCAAGCCGTTAAGGAGGATGGAAAACAGCTTGTTCGCCAGCGGGTAGAAGCAAAGCAGCGACTGATTGACTTATGGATTCAGGAGCGCTTTGTTACCGTGAAAGAGATGAGCGAACATGAATCAGTGCGCAGCCTCGACCTAGCCCGAATGGCACAAGCCTTTTTAACCAAGCAGAAGTATGACGAAAACTTCGATTCATTATCTTTCATCGATAGAAACGGTATTTTCCGAACATCAACATTACAAGAAGGTATCCGGTTTCCTTCGGCGGGTGGCAAGCCATACTTTGAGCGGGCCATGGCGGGCGAAGATTATATTTCCGAAGTGGTCATTGGACGAAACAGTGGTCGCTTAATTATCAACTTTTCTTGTCCTGTCAGGGATTTTGCGGGGCGGATCCAGGGTGTAGTTCTTGGTTCCATCCGGACCGACACTTTAACCGAACTGCTTCGAAGCAGTTGGGAAGGGAAAACCGACCAGATCGTCTTGATCAACAAGGAAGGCCTGATCCTGACAGAACCCCGACAATCGGCCGAGCTGCGCGCCCACGGACATACCTGGGATGCCGCGGTAATCAAACTGAGGGTTGCTGAAGATCTACTCACCCAAATTAGCCGCGGCAAAACCGACTCGATTGCCTGGACAGACCTGCTGGGCAGAAAAACGGTAGGCTATTATGTCGATGTGCCGGAGCGGGGCTGGACGATTGTCGGACGGATTGACGAATCGGAAGTAATGGCTCCAGCATACAAACAACTGTCGATGATAACGCTTGGTCTGATATTGTTGTTGCTCTGTGTTTTCCCGCTGAGCTATAAACTTGATCAAATCATGATAACGCTTGATGAAAACGCAGCCCGTTTTGAAGCGATGATGATGCAGTCAAAAGAAGCGATTATCCTTAGCGAGGCGGACACAGGCATTATCGTTGAAGCCAATGGCGCTGCCGCTGCGATGTTCGGTTATTCAATAGAAGAACTGCAATCGATTCCTGCTGTCACACTCGAACTTTCCGATCAAAATCTCAGCCGCGGCCTGGCAGAGCGACTCCATTCCGACACAGTTGGGCGCCGACGCAAGGACGGCAGCATTATCGTCGTTGAACATACCGCTTCACTAATTCAGCATCGCAATAAAGACATGACACTCTCCTCTTACCGTCATCTTACCGAAGTTCGCAAACTGCAGGAAAAGGTGGAGAAGGACATCCGCCTGGCTGGCAATATCCAGCGTCAACTTCTGCAACGCGATTTCCAAAACGAACAGCTAACGCTTCGCACTTTGTATTACCCGTCACAATACGTGAGCGGAGACCAATATGGCTATCGGTGGTCTGCGGACGGAACTGTCCTCAGCGGATATGTGCTTGACGTGACAGGGCATGGATTTGCCACTGCCATACAAACGGCAGCTATCAGTACAGTATGCAATACATTGATGGCCGATGAGAGAGCCTGGTCGCTGGAAGCATTGTCCAAACTTAACCTGGAAATAATGAACTATCTATCCGAAGATGCCTTTGCCAGCGTCTTCACGTTCTCCCTTGACATTCGACAGCAAACATTAACCTGCATTACTGGCGGAATCAATCGTTTCCTTGCTTCGACGAGAGAGCATAACGGCTGGGTCACTCTGCCTGGCAGTTATCTGGGCATTGACCAACAGGCTCTTTTTGAGCAAATGACGTTCCAGTTGCATCCAGGCGATTGTTTCTATCTTTTGACGGACGGAATCACGGACCGGATCGATCAAAATAAGCCGTTCGACGCAAGTGACTTTGCATCCACCTTTTCTAAGCTTGAACAGCTTGCCGCCGACAGCACAAAGAAAGATGACAGTTCGGGAATTTGCCTCCAATACCGTGGCTGAAGACAGGGAGAAATGATCCGTTTTTTATTCAGTGGCATAAACCTCAATTCACCAGCAAGTAATCAGCCTGATCCCGATTAGTGCAGCATGACATGATAAGATATTTTGATGCACCGGGCACACATCGACTCGATAAAGGAGTGTTGCAGCATGGTGGAACTCTGGCGAAGACTCTTGTTCTTCGGTTGTGTATGCGGCACCGTGTTGCTTGCGCTTACCGCTTCGCTGTCGCCGCTTGTGCTTGTCTCGCCTGTCGACTTTGCACGGGAACACGACAAAGAAGGCTCTTACATGGGCATCCGCATTCCTTCGGACGAAGCACGGCGTCTGCGAAACTTGCCGCTGGAAGCTTATATCGCCGAAAAGACCCGTGGCAAACTGGCCACAGTGAGTGGTAAAGCTTGGCAAGATGTATTCGCTGCTGTAGCGGCTGTTGCCGAGTCAAAACCGGTTGCCGAAGAATGGCAGCAACGCCTCCCGGCAGACAAATATCCAACGAAAGCCTTGTTTTTCCGTCCAGACGAACTGCCGGTAAATTCGATTTCAGCCCGGTTTTCGAAAAATCACGACGCCCTGTATCTTGTTCTCGCCGATGCCAATGGCGCCACAGGCAAGTATCTCAAGGCGGAATACCGACGCTATTCGGACGAGGACTTTCAGCTGGGCAGCGGCTTCAGCAACCGACCAACCCCGCCGACCTCGCTGCTGTTTCCGTACCGGACCGCCAGCCTGTGGCTGCTGATCGGCGGCCTCCTGCTTTATGTGTTCCTTCCGCCCCGGCAAACCCCGCCTGAGGCGATCCGCTATCCGCGTTGGCGGATGGTGATGGGCGACATCGTGGCCTTCCTGCTGAGCGTGCCCTTCTTTGCCTTTCCGTTTTTCATCACCGGCGGCGCCTGGCAGGCTTTTACCCAAGGTTGGCCCTTGTTCTTCTTTTTCTGGCCGGTCTTGTTCCTGGGGCTATGGCTATGGTTCATCTCTGCCTGGTTTGCCAGCTTTTCACTGCTCATCGGCCAAGACCGGCTGATCCTGTCGACCTACAAAGGGACCGGCGAATACCGCTATCAGAACATGGCCTATTTTCAACCCGTGGTCTTCAAACCGCCGAAATGGCTGATTGCTGCATCCTGGCTTGCCGCAGCCGCCGGTAATGGTTCTGCCCAGATTGGCGCTGCCGGCAGAGCGATGATCCTGAGCAGTTCGGCATGGGGCAGTGTCGGCATCCGGATGAAAGACGGCTCGGAAGTCTTCATCAATATCACGGACCAGATGGGCGGCACCGCCCTAAACGGCTGGCCGTTACTCCTCAAGCGACTGCAGGAAAACGGTGTTGAGGAAAAGGCCGAAGTCAAGGAGATACGAAGTTTGGGGCTCGAAACGATGCGAGGCTAGCAAGGACAAAGGTTCACACGCATCAACCGAAATATCGGTCTGCATCCGCCCACGAGGTTACCGTCAGGTTACGTCGCGGGCTTTTTCATTTTTCATTAAACCGCCCTTGCGTCAGGCAGGAAACCGAAGTCTGCGGCCA
>CAZOJA010000025.1:12518-17679 GCA_964579955.1 uncultured Veillonellaceae bacterium
TTTGCGAACACAATTTAAATAATTTCAAAATCAGCAAACGAGGAAAAAATCCTGTAGTATGGGATAAATCCGACTTTTCACCGTACGCCCTTGTGTAAACTGAAATCAGGAGTGTGCGTAAACCAATGGCGGGAAATCTACGGGTTGGCATCGATATCGGCTCGACCACAATCAAACTGGTTGTTCTCGACGAACACAGCAGTATCGTATTTCAGCAATACGCAAGGCATTTTTCCGATATCACCTCAGCCTTGCAGAAAGTGGTCGGCAAAGCGCACCGGGTCTTGAAACAAAAACTGATGTCCGTCATCCTGACCGGTTCGGCCGGTATCGGACTTTCGCAGTCGCTAGGGCTGCCGTTCGTCCAGGAAGTCATCGCCGCTTCCACAGCGATCCGCAACATCATGCCTTTTGCAGATACGGCAATCGAACTGGGCGGTGAAGACGCCAAAATCACCTATTTCAACGGGACAGTCGAGCAACGGATGAATGGAATCTGCGCCGGCGGTACCGGGGCGTTCATCGACCATATGGCCGGACTGCTCAATACCGATCCCAAGGGTTTGAACGAGCTGGCCAAAGACTACAAAACGATTCATCCCATCGCTTCCCGCTGCGGCGTGTTCGCCAAAACCGACGTTCAGGCCCTGTTGAACGAAGGAGCCGCCAAAGCAGATATCGCCGCATCCATCCTGCAGGCGGTAGTCAATCAGACGATCAGCGGTCTTGCCCAGGGCCGTCCGATCAGTGGCAAAGTCGCGATGTTGGGCGGACCGTTGCATTTTTTGTCGGAATTGCGCCGACGGTTTATCGAGACTTTGCGTCTGACCCCCGAACAGGTCTTAACGCCGGACTGCGCCCCTTATTTCGTTGCCATCGGCGCCGCCATGGCGATGCAAACCGAACCGGTTCCCTACGAGAACCTGCGGAAGAAGACCTTCCCCCTGCTGACCGATTCGCGAAAAAACCGGGCAGAACCGCTTGAGCCGTTGTTCCAGAGCACAGGCGAATTGGAGGCATTTTCCCAGCGGCATCAGGCCAGCCGCGTTCCGCGCGTCAACTTGTCGGCTTATTCCGGCGACGCATTCCTCGGCATCGACGCCGGTTCAACCACCACCAAGCTGGTGCTGGTCGATCACTACGGCAACCTGCTTTATTCGCACTATGGCAGCAACCAGGGCAACCCGCTCGATACGGTCATCGGCGCCTTGAAGCAGCTTTATTCCCAGTTGCCGCCCCAGGTGCGCATTGCCGGTTCGGCAGTCACAGGTTACGGCGAACATTACATCCGATCCGCTCTGGATGTGGACAGCGGCGAAGTGGAAACGATGGCGCACCTGAAGGCAGCCCGGCATTTTGCCCCTTCCGTCACTGCGGTGCTGGACATCGGCGGACAAGACATGAAAAGTTTCTGCGTCAGGCATGGCGTCATTGATTCCATCGTGCTCAACGAAGCTTGTTCTTCCGGTTGCGGCTCGTTTATCGAAACCTTCGCCAATGCCCTGGGCATGAACGTTGCCGAATTCGCCCGGCTCGGCCTGCAGGCAAAGCACCCTGTCAATCTGGGGACGCGCTGCACCGTCTTTATGAACTCCAAAGTCAAACAAGCGCAAAAGGAAGGCGCTTCCGTCAGCGACATCTCGGCCGGAATTTCGGTTTCAGTCGTAAAAAACGCCCTATTCAAAGTGATCCGGTTGAAAAATGCCGCCGAACTCGGCGACACCATTGTCGTTCAGGGCGGGACATTCTACAACGATTCGGTGCTGCGAGCCACCGAACAGATTCTCGGCCATGCAGTGATAAGGCCCGATATCGCCGGCCTGATGGGCGCGTTCGGCGCAGCGCTGATCGCCCGAGACCGGACATCAGCCGGCCAAACGAGTGCTTTGATCACGGCGACAGCCTTGGACAAATTTTCTGCCCATAGCAGCAACCATCGCTGCCAAGTTTGCACCAACCAATGCCTGATCAGCACACAACGGTTCTCCAACGGTAAAGCATTTCATTCCGGCAACCGCTGCGAAAGAGGTATTGGCAACAGCCCGGCCAACCAGCAGTTGCCCAACCTTTATGCTTATAAATTGAAGCGGCTGTTCCAATACGAACCTTTGTCGGAATCCGCGGCTTGGCGCGGAGTGATCGGCTTGCCGCGCGTACTCAACATGTATGAAGATTACCCTTTTTGGTTCACTTTCTTTACCCGGTTGGGTTACCGGGTAATAATATCAGCCCAGTCCTCGCGTCAGCTATATGAGCAGGGCATGGACTCCATCCCTTCCGACTCGATCTGCTATCCGGCCAAGCTGGTGCACGGCCACATCGCCGACTTATTGCAGCGCGGCGTGACCAAAATCTTCTTCCCCAGCATCCCTTACAATCAGCTAGAACAGCCGCAGGCCGACAATTGCTACAACTGTCCTGTCGTCACCTCCTACCCGGACACGGTCAAAACTAACATGGACGCGCTGCGCGACCCGGCAGTGACCTTTTATCATCCGTTCCTGCCGTTACCGCAGCGCTCACCGCTCATCGCACGGCTGTTACAGGAACTCGCGCCCGAGCGAATTACCCGCCAGGAAATAACCGCAGCAATCGATGCCGCCTATGCCGAACTTGACCTTTACAAAGCAGATGTCCGTCAGGCGGGCCAGGCAGCGCTGGAGCAGCTACGCCTCAGCGGCGGTGCCGGAGTTGTTTTGGCAGGCCGCCCTTACCATCTTGACCCGGAAATCAATCATGGCCTACCGGAACTGATTCAGGCGCAAGGATTGGTGATCCTGTCGGAGGACGCCGTATGCCAGCTCGGCGATGTCCGGCGTCCACTGCGCGTGGTCGACCAGTGGGTATACCATTCGCGGTTGTATGCGGCGGCTCATTATTGCACCACCGAAGCCAATCTCGAATTCATTCAGCTCAATTCTTTCGGTTGCGGCCTGGACGCGGTCACCATCGACCAAGTCAAGGAAATTCTCGAAACCAAACAAAAGATTTACACCACCATAAAATTGGATGAAATCAGCAATCTCGGCGCTGCCCGCATCCGCTTGCGTTCGCTGATGGCCACCCGCAACGAACGGCGGATTCCCCCTGCGACTTTGCCCGCCCAGCGCGAGCACCGCCGTCCCGACCGTCTCGCCATGCCGGCCCTGTTGCCTGGCCGGACACTTTTGGCGCCCCAACTGTCGCCAGTTCACTTCCAGTTCCTGTCGGCCGCATTTCAACAAATCGGCTTAACGCTAGCCGTCCTGCCGCTGCCTGACAGACAGGCCGTCGATGAAGGGTTGAAATATGTCAACAATGATGCCTGCTACCCTGCCATCCTGGTGATCGGCCAAGTCTTACAGGCTCTGCAATCGGGACAATATCCCCTGGACCGGACTTCGGTGCTGCTTTCGCAAACCGGCGGCTGTTGCCGAGCCAGCAATTATGCTGCAATGGCCCGAAAAGCATTGGCTGATGCTGGGTTTGCCGATGTGCCGGTACTTGTTTTCGGTCAAAGCACTCCGGCAAAACTCACCGGACGGTTATCGTTGCTACGCAACCTGATTATCGGCACGCTGTATGGCGATCTGCTGATGCGACTATTGTACCGTGTGCGCCCCTACGAGCTGCAGCGTGGCGGCGCGCAGGCGCTTTACGACAAATGGTCCGCCAAGTGTTGCCGTGACATGGCCGCAGGCGGTGACAGTCATTTCAGCGAGAATGTACGGGCGATGGTCCGTGAATTTGATCAGCTACCGATTTGCGACCGCCGCAAGCCACAGGTCGGCCTGGTGGGAGAAATCCTGGTGAAATACCATCCTGTGGCCAACAACCACCTGGTGGACTTGCTGGAGGCCGAAGGAGCGGAAGTCGTTGTGCCGGACCTGATGGACTTCTTACTCTACTGCGCCTATGACGGTAAGGTCGAACGCGATTTGCTGGCCGGATCCTTGTTCGCCAAATGGAAAGGCGCCCTGTTCATCAAACTTGCCGAATACTATCGCCGCCCGCTCCGTCAGGCACTGACAAACAGCCGTCGCTTTGCGCCGCCGCTGGCAATCGGACCGTTGGCTGAACTTGCCGCCAGGCACGTTTCCCTCGGCCATCTTGCCGGCGAAGGCTGGCTATTGACCGCAGAAATGGTCGAGTTGATCGAATCAGGCGCAACAAACATCATCTGCATGCAGCCTTTTGCCTGTCTTCCCAACCATATCACCGGCAAAGGCATTCTGGGCGAATTGCGTCGCCGCTATCCCGACGCCAATATCGTGCCGATCGACTACGATCCCGGCGCCAGTGAAGTGAACCAGCTCAACCGGATCAAGCTGATGCTGGCCGTCGCTGCAGAAAGATTGAACAAACGAAACTGACCATTGTTTCAGTTCGGCCAGAAATAAACAAAGCCGCCGCCGAGAACCGTCGTTTTGAGCCAGAGGCCGAGATCGACGGTTTTCTTTCTTCCTTCGTCCAATGTGTACAATACTGCTTGTGAGCCGTCAGCGGCATACTCCATGCCGACGACAGTCACCCAGTGCCAGCGATGCAGATTTTCCTCCTCGCCATTACACAAGTTCAGAAAAGCGACCGGTGCATCCTGGCGTAGTCCGCTGCGCAAAAAGTCGACGACTTCATTCAGCGCCGGCCTGTGGCCTCGTTCTTCCGGCACCTCACAGCAAGCGTGGCTGAGTTCCCGCTGCTTTGCCGCAGCAAAGGACGACACCGACTGGATGAACAAACCGGTTGTCGGCATACCGCGTTCGGTCGGCGTCACATAAAGCCAGACCTCTTCCATCCGATCCAGCCATTCCGCCTGACTGAAACAACGCTTACCCGGCCGAAACAGATAATAAAACAGCGTCGCCGCCACTGTCGGGCCGCAGCCGGCCCGCCGCTGCCATTCAGTCCCGTACCACTGCTGGTCGCAGCCAAAGAACGGGGCTTCTCCCTGTACAACAGCGACTTGCAGACAATCCGGCTGGGCTATCGATAGTTTGATCACAGTTCACCCTCGTTTCTCTTCAGCAGGAGGTTTCGGCGCTAAATCTTTCCCTGCTGGCAGGAAATTCTCGTTGCCACCCGAAAGATATTCTTTAAATCAAGTTCTGTAACGATATTCCACATACAGAGGAAATCTCCTGCGCGCCAAAACATTCTTCAGCGGCCTAAACACTTTAAGGAG
>CAZOJA010000026.1:0-5586 GCA_964579955.1 uncultured Veillonellaceae bacterium
GGTCGTTTTTCCAGGTCTTGTTCTTGACGCCTTCCACCACTTTCACGTAGTAGGGGCCCCAGTTCCATACCGGCGAGGTCAGCACGGCCTTCGGCGCCATTTTGCTCATGTCGGTGTTGTAGCCGATACCGAACTTGCCTTTTTCCTGGGCTGCCTGCATCGGGCCAGGCGTATCCTGGTGCTGGGCGATCACGTCGGCGCCAGCGTCTAGCAGTGACATCGCGGCCTGCTTTTCTTTGGCCGGGTCATACCAGGTGTTGGTCCAGATCACTTTGACCTTCGCCTGCGGGTTCACCGAGCGGACGCCCAACGTGAACGCGTTGATGCCGCGGACGACTTCGGGGATCGGGAATGCGGCCACATAGCCGATGGTGTTGGATTTGGTCTGTTTGCCGGCAGCAATGCCCGACAGGTAACGGGCCTGATACATCCGGCCGAAATAAGTTCCCACGTTCGGCGCGGTCTTGAAGCCGGAGCAGTGCATGAATGTTACTCCGGGATATTTTTTCGCTACGTTGATCGTCGGGTCCATGTAGCCGAAGCTGGTCGTGAACACGACTTTGGCGCCCTGCTCGACCAATTGGGTGATCACGCGCTCGGAGTCGGCCCCTTCCGGCACCGATTCGACAAACACGGTCTGTACGTCAGGCATTTTGCTTTCCAGGTACTTGCGCCCCTGGTCATGCGCATAGGTCCAGCCGGCATCGCCAACCGGTCCGACATAGACGAACGCCACTTTGAGTTTCTCCGCGGCTTTCGGCGCCTCTTTCTTCGGTTCTTCCTTCTTGCCGCCGCAGCCGGCAAGCACCAGCGCCAGCGCCATGACCACCGTCATGAGAATCAAAAATTTCCTGTTTTTCATGGTCTTTCCATCATCCTCCTGCATTTTGTTCGTTCGAAGGAATTTTTTAAGGCCTCCGACATAGCTTTGTTTATATTCGCAGCCCCCTTGGCATTTCCCTGCTGCTCCACGACAAAATACAAAACTTTTTTTCGCTTTTCAAGAAAAACGTTCGGTCAATGGTTGCGACCGGCGGCGATACGGTTTCGTCCGGACTGTTTGGCCTGATACAGGGCGCGGTCGGCCATCTGCAGCAGCGCATCGGCGTCAAGATCTTCCGCGACCGGCGAATTGCCGATGGTCGCCACTCCCAGGCTGATCGTCACCGGAATCCGTTCTCGCCCGTTCATAAACGCGTTCTTCTCGACCTTGACCCGGAACCGCTCGGCAAAATTGATCGCTTCTTCCAGCGACGTTTCCGGCAGAATGACCGCGAACTCCTCGCCGCCGTATCGGACCGGCACATCCAGCCGCCGGAAGTTTTCCCGCATCAAACCGCCGAGTTGACGCAGCACCAGATCGCCGACCGGATGCCCCCAGGTATCGTTGATCTTCTTGAAGTGGTCGATATCGATCATCACCAGGCTGAGCGGCCTTCGATAACGCCGGCTGCGGTTGATCTCCCGTTCGATCAGGTAATTGAACATCCGCCGGTTGGACAAGCCGGTCAACTCATCGGTCAGGCCGATCTTTTCCACGCCGGTGTAGAGATGATGCCGCTCCAGACCCATCGCGGTCTGGTCCGACACGATCCGGATCATGTCGTCCATGTGCCGGTGAAAATCGATCCTGCGGTCGTATTCCCACAGCAGCACGATGATGCCCTGCAAGAGATCGCGCGAAAACAGCGGCAGCACATAAATCGACTTGCCGCCGGAAAAGTTGACGGTAAACGCCCGTTGCCGCTCCAGTTGGCGGTCGTTCGACTCCGGTTCGCCCTCGGTCGCCAGCGGCGGCCAGCGTTCGATGAAGATGTCCTTCAGGTTTTCCATGTCGGTGCGCGTAAAGTTGCGCATCATCACTTCGGTCGTCTTATGGATGTGCGGCAAGCGTTGCACGGTAAAAGCCGCGACGGCGTGGGCCGACAGGTAATTGCCCAGGCTGTCGGCGACTTTCGACAGCAGCTGTACCGGCGGCATCGAGGCCGAAACGAAGCCCATGATTTCATATAGCAAATCGCGTTCTTCCGCGGTTTGCCGCAGTTGGTCGCTGACCCGGGCGGTACGGACAGCAACCGCCGCCTTGCGGGCGCAAAGCTCAATCGCCTGGACATTGTCCTGCGAAAAAGCCTCCGGCCGCTGTGAGAACAGCTCTATGCAACCCACCGTCGTATCGCCGGCGATGATCGGCACGCCGCACATCGACAGCATATCGGCCCGCGCCAGCACCGGCGGCGCCTTGTGCATCGACAGCTCGCCGATCCTCACCGTCTGCCCGGCCAGATAGTCCTGGCCGCGAAACTTTTGTTCCAGCGCCACATCCGGCAGCCGGAACGAGCCGGCGGCGGCGATCACCCACCAGCGCAGCGGCGAACCCTCGAGCAGAGAGATGAACACATGGTCGCCCGGGTAAAGACAGCCCAGTCCGCGGGTCAGGCGGTCCAACAATACGGAAAGATTGGCCGGTCCGGTCATCCATTCCAACATGTCCGCCGCCAGGGCCGTCACCGAGGCCGGCCGCTCTTCCTTTTCCGCCGCTTGCCCCTGCATCGCCGCCGGCAGCAGGAGCTGCACATCGACGACGCAGATATTCCAGTTGCGCAGCCGGTCGATCACCTCGCGGCTGATCACGGCGCCTTCCTGCAAGATGACTTTACCCTGGTCGAGGAAGACCTGGCCTTTTTCATTCAATAACGTCCGGCCCAGAACCATCCCCGGTTCCAAATCCTGAACCCGATAGCGCTTGATCACCTTCAACGCCATTCATCCAACCTCTTTCATGTGAACAACTCCATTTGCTGGGGCGACGGCGCTGCTTTCTTCGCCTTTTCGGACCGCGGTTCGCCTTGCCAGACCTTGTTGGCCTTGATCCAGCGTCCGCAGGACGGACACTGCACGCTAACCGTGGCTTCGGCCCAAACAAGCTGTCGATTGCACTTGTTGCAGACAAAGCGCACCATTTGGTTCTTCCTTACTTTAATCGTGCCGCTATTCATTTTGCTCACGGGTCCAACATCAACAGCGGCAACGATGTCAGCTGCAAAAAGTCGCGCACAAACACCAGTCCGGCAATCTGTCGCGTCGTTTCTACCGGGCGTGACACCGGCAGCACGCCGAGCACCTTGTCTTTGAACCGGATATGATGCGACGCCTTGCCGCTGATGGTGTTTTCGACATGCCGGAACAGTTCCCTGGCCAGGCACTGTTCATACAGCTCATACCAGCCGGAACTCCATTCGCCCCGTTCAGCGGCCTCAGCCGACCGCTGGCGGATCCGCTGCGTATAGAATCGCGCCATCAAAAGGTCTTCCGCATATTCGGCCATCGGTCCCGGCAGTCCGTTCGTCTCGTCGATCCGCACACCGGCTCCCAGTCCCGACAGCATCCGGCTGATCGACTCCACGCCGGCCGGAGCGCCCAAGCGTTCCCGCGTTTTTTCGGCCAGATGCGATCCAAAATCGACTGCCTCCTGAATGATCCGCTCTTGCTCCTGCGGGCTCATCTGGGCATAAAACTCGTCCTTTGCCAGCAGCTGCCTGGCCCACAACAAATCTTCCGCAGCCTGGTTCACCCTGTCCCCCTCCTCGCAGGCAAGAATTGATGAATTTTCGTAGTCATTATTGATTCGTCAGCCCCGGGAATTCTCCTCTATTGGTAAAGCTGATACTTTTTGGCCCGTTGCCGAAACGCCTCCGCATCCTTCGACCATCGCTGCGACAACTCCTCGCTGGAAAGCTTGCCTTCGCGCAGTTCGGGTCCGCCGGCATACAGATCGATCATCCAGCGGTCCTTGCCTTTGGGTGCGTTCCACTGGAACCGGGCGCCGCCTTGTTCGCGGATCGCGTCAAGCAGCCGCAGACCGACCGGCACGGCGGCAAACCGGCGACGGTCCGTCAGATGAATCTGCACGCCGCTGCAGACCCGCCCCTGATATTTGCCCCATTGCGGCGTGAAATGCGCCGGCCGGAAGTAGACGCCCGCCAGCCGCTGCGCGTTCAGCCTGTCGGCCAGCTTCTGCCCGTCGAGCCAGGGCGCTCCCACCAGTTCGAACGGCCGGGTCGTGCCGATCCCTTCGGATACGTTGCTGCCGCCGAACAAGGCGGTGGCGGCATACAGCAGCGCCGAGTCCGGCGTGGGGATGTTCGGCGAAGTCATCACCCAGGGCAAGCCGGTGTCCGCCTGCTGCATGCGACGCTGCCAGCCCTGCATCGGAACCACCGTCAGCTTGGCGCCGATGCCGAATTCCTCGTTGAACAGGCGGGCCAGCTCGCCGACCGTCAGTCCATGCCGGATCGGTATCGGATACAGGCCGATGAACGAACTGTAAGCCGTTTGCAGCAGCCCGCCTTCGACCTGTTCGCCGCCCACCGGGTTGGGCCGGTCAAACACGACGAATGGGATGTTCAGCTCACGGGCGCTCTGCATCGCATAGGCCATCGTATAGACATAAGTGTAGGAACGGGCGCCGATGTCCTGAATGTCAAAGGCCAGCACCTCGATCCCCTTCAGCATCGCCGGGGTCGGCTTGCGATGGTCGCCGTGCAGGCTGTATATCGGCAGCCCGGTCGCGGCATCGGTTTCATGCGGCACCGGCGCCCCGGCCACCACATTGCCGCGCAAACCGTGCTCCGGCGCAAACAGCGCCACCAGATTGACTTTTTCCTTCAGGATATCGACCGAGCGGCGATAATTGCGGTCGACGCCGGTCGCATTGGTGATCAGGCCGACCCGTTTGCCTTTGAACACCGCCAGCGATCCGTCCAGGTTCTCTATGCCCAGCCGCACGACAGGCAACGTCGGATTATTTTCAACCCTGGCCTGTCTGGCCGGAAACAAGGCCAGCGCTACAGCCGCAACCAGCAACAACGCTGCCGCCAGCAGCAGCAGCCGGATAAAGGAAGGAAACTTCCAGCGCGGACCGCGTGTCCGCCGAAAGGTCTGTGAATTGCCTGGCACCGTTCTTCCCCCTGCAAACAGCTTATCCCTGAGTTAGAGTACCGCGATTTCAAACCGGATCAGGCTCACCGCGTTCGGTCCGGTCAGCATCCGGCGCATCGAGCCGTCTTTTTGCAGCGCATAGGTCAGGCCGATCCGTGCATCCGCAGCCTTGTTTTCCTCTACCCGGGCTTTATTGACCAACCAATACCAGACCGCTGCCATCTTGTCGTCATTCTGGCTGACAAACGCCTGCAGCTCGTCCCGCGTCCAGAGACTGCGCTCGAGCTTGAGCGCCACTGCGCGCACCGCATGCACGTCTTCAAACCGGACCTTCCAAAGATAGCGGTGAACCAGCGAATAAGACGCGTAAAACTCCGCCGCCGCCAACGGGCCATACACCGCGTAGCGGCCGAACCCCCGCTCGCCCCAGCCCCGTTCCGCCTGCGGCAACAGTCCCGCCGTCTCGTAGCGCTGCAATGTCCGCAAGGTCGCCGCCGCGCCCAACTGCCGCATCCGCGCCAAGATTTCTTCGCCTTTCACCAAGAAAGCCCCCTTCCGGTTACCTTTGCACCCGCGAACACAACAAGGATTTTCGCCTTGTCTGTCGAACGACAAAATATAAGGAACGCATCGAAAAATCAAGGGAGG
>CAZOJA010000026.1:5686-17416 GCA_964579955.1 uncultured Veillonellaceae bacterium
GGCGCAGGTCGCCGCCGCAAAGACCGCCACCGTGGCCGTTGTCTTTTTGGGTTCGCTGGAATATCAGCAGCGGGATTACTATGAAATCGCTGCGGAAACATTGCGCAAACGGTTTGATGAACCTAAATTCAAACTGATCGTCGGCGAGCATCCGCAGCATGTGTTCAACCGTTATTCTGACAAACAAGGGCTGACTCCCGGCGAGGTTCCCAACGAGGACAAACTGGTCGATTTCGCCTGGACCCACTCTTTCGACCAGGTGTTGTTTTTGCTGATGACCGCACCCTCTGTCAAAAGCAATGAGATCACCATCCAATGGGAAAATGCCGAGGTCACGCTGACCGGCAGGGCCATCCTGATCGATTCCCGCAGACGGATAAAACGTAGTGACGCCTCTACGACCGAAACGGTGCGCATGTACCACCGCAGCGCGGCGAAGAAAGCCGTGTTTCGGAAAGCGCTGGAATCGCTGCGCGACCAGCTGTCCGGTTCCTGAAGCAAAATCGCATCCCCACGTGAAGTAGAGATTCGCTGTCGCATTGGCCAATCCCTACTCCGGCGGCAAATTAATTCAATTCATCCAGGGCCAGGCCGAAGCTTGGCGCAAAAACCTGCATGAAGTACTCGACTTCCGGCAGTGCCAGCCGGTCCAGTTCCTGTCGGATGGTCCGCTCGGCCTTGGCAAATTCCTGGTTGCCGGCTTTCAGTTCTTCCACGCATTTCAAGTAGGCGCAGATTTTGTCGGCCGCCTTGACGATACGCCACAACTCCTGCTCGGCCGGCTGCGGGAACAAGAGCGGCTGGAACGCCGGCTGCAGTTCCGGCGGCAGCATCCGCTGCAACCGTCCCTTGGCAAACTCCTCGATCGCATCATAGGACTGCTTGATTTCGGGATTGAAATACTTGATCGGCGTCGGCAGGTCTCCGGTGAACACTTCGCCGGCCTCATGGTAGGCTGCCAGGACAGCGACCCTGTCGGCATCGACATCGCCGCCGAAATGGGTGTTACGGATCGTTGCCAGGCCATGGGCGACCAGTACCACCTGCAAACTATGCTCCTGGATATTTTCGTCGTAGCTGTTGCGCATCAGCCCCCAGCGCCGAATCAACCGCATCCGGGACAAATAGGCAAAAAAATGCTTCATCGGTTCCGCCTCTCTCTTTGTTTCTGTTCAAACTTAATTCTACTGCGAAATGGCAGCAACGTAAATCGGCAATAAATCCTTTGTCGCAAGTCATTCCTTGCAGGAATCGCCGGGCACTCTGTCGAATCAGTGCCTACTACAATAAGGACGGGAAGCAGGGAGGTCAACATGAAATATCGTTTTTCGGACTTGGCCGACATCCCCAAATTGCAAGAGTTGATGGGCAGCCTGTATTGGTTGACGGATATCTCGATCGGCATCATCGATGTGGACGGGACTTTTTTGTTTTGCGCCGGGTGGCGCGGCGCCTGCGCGACCGGTCACAACAAGACCTGCGACTGTCTGCAATACATCTCAGGCAATCTGGATCCGGTATCTTACACGTTCAAACAATGCCCCACCGGCATGTTGCATTACGCCTGCCCGATCGTGGTCGAAGGCGAGCATCTGGCCTCGGTGTACATCGGCCAGTTCTTCACCGAAACGCCGGATGACGCGACGATCGAAAAACACGCGCTGCTGCGCGGCCTCGACCCGGCTGAATATCGCAAATCGCTGCGGAAAATCGCAACGATACCGCCGATGCGACTGTCGTTATTACTCAAATACCTCAAGGACCTGGCCAACATGCTTGCCGACATTGGCCTGCAACGATTGCGCCAGATGGAAACCATGGAGTTGTTGCGCATCAACGAGGAACGGCTGCAATACCTCAGTTTGCACGACCCGCTGACCGGGTTGCTGAACCGTAACTGCTTCGAGGAAAAACTCAGCGCCACCGATACGGCATCAGAGTTGCCGACGGCAATCATGATCTGTGATTTGGACAGCCTGAAGCTGGTCAACGACACGATGGGCCACCCCACCGGCGACAGCCTGCTGCGCACCGCGGCGAACATCATCAGGGAAGCGGCGCCGCCGGAAGCGACGGTGTCGCGGATCGGCGGTGACGAATTCGCCGTGCTGCTGCCACAGACCGATTTGCAGACAGCGTTGGAACTGAAAAGGAGCATTCAGGCCAAAGTCGATCAGCACAACCAATGTCACGAAGACCTGCCGCTCGGTATTTCGGTCGGTTGCGCCGTGACCAGCGACCCCTCGGTCCGCATGCGCGATCTGTTCAAACAGGCGGACGCCGATATGTATCGTGACAAGTCGTGCAACGGGCCCAAGCTTCGCAGCCGGATCATGAAAAAATATCTCGAGGAAGGGTTGACCAATGACGAACTGCGGATCTGATCAAACAAAGGCTCCGCCATCGCCGCAAAGGCTGGCCCTCGCCTTCGCCCGGCCCGGCATGGTGCTGGCCCGCGATGTGTACGATGAAGACGGCACGATCATGCTTTCCGCCGGAACGGTGCTGACGGAGCGGCTGATTACTCGGTTGGAAAAGCGGCAGATCCTTTCGGTGTTTGTCCGCAACCCCCGCATCGAACTGCCGGAGGTTTCCGACTCCTTAAAGGAAGTAACCCGCAACCGGGCCCGGATGATGGTCGAACACGCTTTCAACTCGATCAGAAAGGCCGAACAGTTCTCGATGTCCGAGGAAGAACAGAAAATCGTGCACAAGGTCGTGGAAGAGGTCACCCAGGACCCGCTGGCCGTGGTGCAGATGGCGCACATCAACCGGAATTCGCGCGATGTCATGGCGCATTCCGTCAATGTCTCGCTACTGTCGACCGCTACCGCACTGGCGATGGGAGTCAGCAATCCCGCCACCCTGCACGAACTGGCCCTGGCTGCGCTCTTGCACGACATCGGCCTGCTGATGATCCCCCAGGATCTATTGGCAAGGCGGGACAGTTTAAAGCCGGAAGAGAATCTGATCTATCGCGAACACGCCAACTGGGGCTTCGCGATATTGCAGGAATCCAACTCACTGCCGAGTTCGGTCGCCCAGGTCGCGCAGCAGCATCACGAACATGCCGACGGCTCAGGCTATCCCCACCAGTTGACCAGCAGCACGCTGCATCCCTTCTCCCGCATCGTCGCCGCCGTCAACGCCTATGAAACGATGTGCATCACCTTTGCCGACCGCAGCGGCTGCAAAACGCATCTGGCCTACGAGTCGATCCTGGCCGGCGCCGGTTCGCGCTTTGACCTTCAGGTGGCCAAGGCTCTGCTTTCCAGGCTGCCGATGTATCCGCCCGGTAGCCTGGTGGAGTTGACGAACGGCCTGATCGGGGTTGTGCTGTCGGCCTCTGCCAATTTGCCGCACCGACCAAAGCTGAAGATCCTCGGCGATGCGTCGGACAGCGTGTTCAAAGAACCGTATTTGCTCGATCTGGTCGAGCTGGAAAATCAGACGCTGTTTGTCAGGGAAGTCTTGTCCGATGACCGGGCGGCGGCGTTCATCAGCGCAAAATAATCCCTCCGTTTTGACCGAAAGTTAAGAGGCAGGTTCCGCAGAACCTGCCTCTTAACTATTAGCTACAGATCAATTATCATCATCGCCGCCGATGAAGCCGCCAAAGCCCGGGATGATCGACCCTTCCCCCTTCGAACCGCCCCGCTGCGGCGCGGCTTGCAGCATGCGGCCGGCCAGTCTCGAGAACGGCAGCGATTGCAGCCAGATCCGGCCCGGCCCCTGCAACACTGCAAAGAACAGTCCTTCACCGCCAAACAGTGCGGTTTTGATGTTGCCGGCCTGTTGCACGTCGAACTGGACCGACGGCTCAAACGCAACGACACAGCCGGTGTCGATGTGCAACACTTCGCCCGGTTGCAGCACCCGTTCGACAATCGTGCCGCCGGCATGCATAAAGACCATGCCGTTCCCTTCCAGCTTCTGCATGATGAAGCCTTCGCCGCCAAACAGGCCGGTCATGATTTTGCGTTGAAAATGGATTCCGATCGAAACGCCCCGTGCGGCGCAGAGGAAGCTATCCTTCTGACAAATCAGCATTCCACCGACATCGGTCAATTTCACCGGGATGATATTGCCTGGATAAGGAGCGCCGAACGCCACATGCGCTTTGCCTTGTCCGCGATGCGTAAACACCGTGATAAACAGACTCTCGCCGGTGATAAGCCGTTTGCCGGCTCCCAGCAATTTATCCATGAATCCGCCCTGGGCTACCGCGCGTGAGCCATCGCCGAACATGGTGTCCATTTCAATGACCGGCGCTTTGTACATCATCGCTCCCGCTTCGGCCACGGCGCTTTCGCCGGGATCCAGTTCGATCTCGACAAATTGCATTTCGGAGCCGACAATTTTATAATCGACTTCATCCGCCACTTCCGCCGGCTTCATTTGCGCCGCCGGAGCCGGCGCGCCATAACCGTACGGCGCCGGTGAGGCGGGCGGTGGTTGGGGCGCCGGTTGGGGAACCGGTTGGTATAGTTCCGGCACCTGATGGATCGGCATCCATTGGGAAAAGCCTTCGCGCCAAGCCAGTCCATGCGGGTTTGCCTGAACATGCTTTTGGGCCTGGACATCGTCGAGCGGACCGATTTGTTGACCATTATAGGCTAAATACCAGGGCATTGTTTATTCCTCCTTGCCGTTGCGCTGCCAAGACCGCAGCGATTCCTTCAGGATAATTTGCCGCCAGTAGCGGCAATTCCTGCCTGTGGCCGGATTTTCAAATAAAAAACCTGCTCGCTGCTTGAGCAGGTTTTTATTATTGAACAGTTTTATCGTTTGTCCTTCCCGGTTGAACCAGAGCAGCCGCAGCATCCGTCACAGCCACCACCGCCGCAGGAGCCGGAACCGCTCATCGACTTGTAGCCTCGCCAGCCGAGATATCCGGCCGCAGCCGCCCCCATCAAACCGACTAAAATCATGTCCATCCCGCACCTCACACGTCATTATTTGATAAATAATATCATTTATATTTTAATCATACCGCAAACACTTCCTCTTGTCAACGCTTGCGTCGTGTTCACGTCGTATCAATCCGGCCCATTTTTTCTTGATTTTTCTTAAATTGTTTGAAAATGTTCGTATTGAATGGTATAGTAGGGATAATGGAAGGAGGAGTTCGATTTGTTGGCGATCAAGAGATTGGAAGCGATTTCCCGCCTGTTAGCGGAGACCGGCAGCGTGGATGCTTCCAAACTGAGCGAGCAATTCGCCGTGACTCCCAAAACCATCCGCAAAGATCTGGACACGCTGGAAAGCATGGGGTTGCTGGAACGGGTGCATGGCGGCGCGATTCTGAAAAGCAACGCCAACAGCATGTTCCCGATTGAACGCCGCAAAATGCAGCATCTGGCGGAAAAACAGCGCATCGGCCTCGCCGCGCTGGATTATATCGAAGAAGGCGACACCCTGATTCTCGATGGCGGCACGACCACGATAGAACTGGCCCGATTACTCGGCGACAGGACCCTGTTGGTGGTGGTCAGCGACCTCAATATCGCCATGGAGCTGATGCACAAACCCAACATCAATCTGTTCGTCGCGGGCGGCAGACTTCGCCGCGAGGGAGCTTTCACGCTGGTCGGCCGCGATACCGAGCGGATGCTGGAAAAATACCTGGTCAAAAAGGTGTTTCTCGGCACCAGCGCGCTGGATCTTGAAACCGGCCTGTCTGTACTCAATTCCGACGAAGCCGAGGTGAAGAAGGCAATGATCGGTTCGGCCCGGGAGGTCATCTGTCTGGCCGATTACAGCAAATTCCACCATTCCGCCTTTGCCCCGTTCTGTCCGCTGGAAAAGATCAACACGATCATCACCGACTCCCGCATATCGGCGGAAGACGAGCAGTCGCTGCGCAACCGGGGCATCCGGGTACACATCGCCTAACCGCGATCGGCAAGAAATCAAAAAAATATAATATAAAAATAAATGAGGTGTGCATTGATGGAAATACGTTATGCTCATCACCCGGAAGACTTCAAAACCTATACGACGGAAAAAATGCGGCAAGAATTCCTGATTCCGGCAGTCATGGTTCCCGGTTCGATCAAGTTGGTCTATAGCCATGTGGACCGGATCATCGCCGGCGGTGTCGTCCCGGTGGAACCGCTCGAGCTGGCTGCAGGCAAGGAGATGGGCGTTTCGTTCTTTCTGGAGCGCCGGGAACTCGGCATCATCAACGTCGGTCCACGCGGCACCGTCACCTTGGACGGGGTCGACCACGTCCTCGATAAAACCGACGGCCTGTACGTCGGCATGGGCGTGAAAGAAATCCGTTTCAGCAGCGTCGACCCGGCCAATCCGGCCCGCTTCTACCTTAACAGCACGCCGGCGCATCATGCCTATCCGACAACGAAGATTCTGCGCGCGGACATCGCGCCGGTTGCGCTCGGCTCCAACTTGCAGGGCAACGAACGGAAGATTTACAAGTACATCCATCCGCAAGGCGCCAAGAGCTGTCAGTTGGTCATGGGCATGACCGAACTGGCCCCCGGCAGCATGTGGAACACCATGCCGACCCATACCCACGAACGACGGATGGAAGTCTATTTCTATTTCGACCTGCCGGCCGACGCGGCCGTGTTTCACATGATGGGGCAGCCGCAGGAAACCCGCCACATAGTGCTGCGCAACGAAGAAGCGGTCATTTCGCCCAGCTGGTCGATCCATTCGGGAGTCGGCACAGTCAATTACACCTTCATTTGGGGGATGGCCGGCGAAAACCAGACCTTCGACGACATGGACCACATTCCGATGAGTGCTTTGAAATAGCCGCGCACAAAAAATCTGGAAAGGGGTTTTTTCGATGATTCTAGAAAAATTCAACCTCACCGGCCGGGTCGCCATCGTCACCGGCGCCAGCCGCGGTCTCGGCGCAGGCATGGCCATCGGCCTGGCCGAAGCCGGCGCCGATCTGGTGGTTGTGGCCAGCAGCGCCCGTTTGCAGGAGACCGTCGACAAGATCAAAGCGCTGGGTCGCCGCTGCATCGGCGTGCAGGCCGACCTGATCGACACCAAGGTCATTCCCAAAATCATCGACGCTGCGGTTGCCGAGTACGGCCGGATCGACATCCTGGTCAACTGCGCCGGCATCATCCGCCGCGCGCCGGCAATCGAGTTCTCCGAGCAAGACTGGGACGACGTCATCCAGATCAATCAAAAATCACTGTTTTTCCTTTGCCAGGCGGCAGCCAAGGAGATGCTGAAGCAGAAGAAAGGCAAAATCATCAATATCGCTTCCCTGTTGTCCTTCCAGGGCGGCATCATCGTCCCGTCCTACGCCGCAGCCAAATCGGCCGTCGCCGGACTGACGAAGGCGCTGGCCAACGAGTGGGCGTCGCTCGGCATCAACGTCAACGCCATCGCGCCGGGCTACATGGCGACCGAAATGACCGAAGCTTTGCAAAAAAGCGCTGAACGCGCTCCCGCCATTCTGGCCCGCATTCCGGCCGGTCGCTGGGGCACGCCGGAAGACATGAAGGGGCTCGCCGTGTTTTTGGCCTCCGACGCGGCCGAATATGTCCAGGGCCAGGTCATTGCCGTGGACGGCGGCTGGCTGGGACGCTGATCAGCTCCTATTGGTTACCAATTAAAAAGTCCCGCCGATTTCAGCAAGGAAACCGGCGGGACTTTTTATATTTTGTTCTGTTATATCAGCGGATCAGCACTTTTCTTTGTTGTGGGCCGACAGCAGAACTGCTCCCGCTGCCGCTGTCAGCGGAATCGACAGGACCAACCCGACGCTGCCGACCAGGGCGCGGACAAATTCCGTCACCAACAAATCCAGATTGAAAATCCGCAGCATCGACAGGTCGGGTTGCGAGGCGATCAGCAAAACCAGCGGCAGCGAGCTACCGGCATATGCAAGAATTAGCGTATTGGCATCGGTCGCCATCACGTCGCGGCCGACCGCCATGCCGGAGCCGAACAGTTCCCTGCGGCTGAGGTGCGGACAGTTGCGGCTGACTTCCTGCTGCGCCGCTGCGATCGAAATCGCCACGTCCATCACTGCGCCCAGCGCCCCCAGCACCACCCCGGCGAACAGGATCCCCTGAAAATCGACATGCTTCAGCACGGTCGCCTTGAGGATCATCGCCTCCTCGCTGGACAGGCCGGTCAGATGCATCAACTTGACGGCGGCCGCCGCCAACGCCCCGGCTGCTGCCACTCCGCCCATCGTGCCGATGAACGCCGCCCAGGTCTTCGGTTCCCTGCCGCTTACCGAAAACAGAGTGATTGCGCTAATCAACAACGCGACAATGAAGGTCAGTAAAAGCACATTGACATTTCCCGCCAATACCTGGCCGACAAACCCATAATACAGAATCACCAAAGACGTGCCGATGACAAAGACCGCCCGCAGACCGACCCCGCGCCCGAACAGCAGCAGCATTACGATGAACAGTCCTGCCAGCCAAAGCAGTCCGCTGCCGCGCTCATAATCGGCGATATGGTAGGTGGTCTTGCCCGAAGGATCGGTCATCAGCGCCAAGATCACCTGGTCGCCCGGTTTGGCCATGATGTTGTAAAAGGACCGCTCCATCGTGCGGTTGATGATCACCACTTCCTGCCCGGCGTCAGGTCCGGATGTCACCCGCGCCCGGATCAGCGTGGCGCCGAGGCCCCGCTGGGCCCTGGCCGCGTCGACCTCCATCGCTTCCTGCGTCAGAATCAGACCCTTCACATAGTTGATCTTGGGAATATCCGCGGTTGCGGCCGGAGACTTAGCACTCGCCACCGCTGCGGCAAGCAGAACCGTCAGCAAGACCAGGCCGATCAACAAAATCGGCCGCCTCTTCTTACTCATTCAGAATTTCCTCCCCTTCATTCCCCTTCGGGTTTCGCGCCTCATCGTCTTTTTTATCCTTATTGTAACCCAGGCAGCAAAAAAAGGCATCCGGAGAAACTCCGGACGCCCCTGAAAAACGCTCTGTCAGCAGTGATTTATGTTACGCAAATGCGCAGCTCCTACCGGAAGGCAAACGCGTAGATCACCAGCAGGGCGGTCTGCGCCAACGCCACCACATAGCCGTTGCGCATCATCGCTTTCAGGTTGTTCGATTGGGCGAAGCCCATCATCGCCACCATGTTGCTGCCGGGAATGATGAAATTGGTCACCCTGGTCGCCACGATCAGCGCCACCGCCCAGGCGATCATCGAAATATCGTACTCTTTGAGCAGCGAGGCAAACATCTTGTTCAGCGTCACCAATTCGGCCACCACGGCGCCGGATATGCCGAAAGCGCCGATCGCTCCGCCGGCGATCACCACGGCGACCTTGCCGCCGATATTGATCAACGGCATCAGCATATAGGTGAGCGCCTTAAAGCCGCCGGCATGCTCCACATAATTGATGAACAGCTCCAGTAAGATGAACAGCAGGTACAGTCCGACATTGCCGGCCATCCCCTTGACGATCGACTTGCAGACATTCTCGAACTTCATGCCGCCCACCATGCCCACCACGAACGACAGGCCCAGCATGACGGTGATGACAAAGGGCGTGGCGGCTTTGACGTAGATTCCGTAGGCGATCAAGGCCGTAAACAGGATGATGAAGGTCGCGGTGGCCCGCTGGCTGTGCGGCGTCGGCTGAAACGCCTCGATCTCCTTGTTCACGGCCACCCCTGCCGGCATCTTCTCCGCCGTACTGCGCTGGATCCGCTGCACCATAAACCAGGTGACCAGCAACGTGACAAACGCGATCGGCAAGGCGGCCGTCACCAGCATCGTGCCGTAATCCAGTTTGGTCAGGCCGATCAGCGTCACCACCGGCGGCGTAAATGGCCCCAGGGTGAGCGCCTCTTCACCCACCGACTGGTATAGCACGGCAACCGCAGCCGGCGTAAGGCCGACCGTGGCGGCGATCGGATTGACGATCGGCGCGATGATCGCTACCCCGCCGGCCATGGTTCCCAATAAACCGACAATCACCATCGTAGCCATCATGATGCCCAATAGCGCCTTTTTCTGTGTATTGACGCCAATCCCGTAGATGATTTTATAAACCAGGGTATGCGCCACCTTGGTTTCCGACAAGACTTCGCCAAGTCCGCGCCCAAGCATGATGATCAGGCCGACCAGGCCAAGGAACGAACCCATCGCCTTCGACAGGTCGGTCCCGACGGCAACCAGGCTCTTCGCATTGATGATCGCCCCCAGCACCACACAGATGATGGTTGCCGGCAACGGATCCATCTCCCGTAACACCAATACGATATAGAGCAACAAAGGAATGAGTCCGACCAGTCCCCACCAGATATTGAATCCCGCATCAGCCATTTTTCCTGCCTCCTGTTATTTTTTTCTCAGGACTTCGCCTTTGCCTTCGCCAGTCAGTTGCGAATCCTTCACCGCCAGCGTCCCGTTAACGAACACATAGGGGATGCCCTCAGGATATTGGTGCGGATTGGCAAAATCGGCCCGGTCCACGACCCGCTCCGGGTCAAATATCGCCAGATCGGCTTTGAAACCGGCTTTGACCAGTCCCCGGTCCGCTAGGCGCAGGATGGCCGCCGGCAAGCCGCTCATCTTGTGCACGGCCAGTTCCAGCGAAAGCAGCCGCTTTTCGCGCACAAACCGCCCCAACACCCGGGGAAACGTGCCGTAAGAGCGCGGATGGACGTTTTCCGCCCGGTCCCGCTCCGGATTCATCGCCTGGCCGTCGCTGCCCACCGCCACGATGGGGCTTTGCATGATACCGTTCAGATCGACTTCTCCCAGCGAAAAATAAACGGCATTGACTTTGGCGCTTTCTTCGATCAACAGCTGCCGCACGGCCTCTTCGGCCGGAATGTTCCTGGCGGCGGCGACATCCTGGATGGTTTTGCCGACCCAAAGCTGATTTTGCGGAGTTTTCAGCACCGAAATCTTGACCCGGTCCGGGCCGCCACGAATCGTCATCTCCTTGTCGATGGCCGTGAGCAGGGTGTCACGCAAAGCCGGGTCCGCCAATCGGTCCAGCAGGGCCGCGATGCCGCCATCCTGCGCCCAACCGGGAACCAGCGCCGCCAAAGCGGTCGCAGTCGCTTCATAAGGATACTGGTCGGCCCAGACATCCACGCCAGCCGCCCTGGCCGCTTCGATGCGGCCGAGCGCCGCCAGCCCCTGGCCCCAATAGGGCTTGCCGATGGCCTTCAGATGGGAAATCTGGACGCGGGCGCCGCTCTGCCGCCCCAGCTCGATCGCTTCTTCGACCGAATCCATCAGCGTCCCGCTTTCACCGCGGATGTGGCTGGCATAAAGCGTCCGGTGGCTTGCCAGTACCTTGGCCAGCGCCGTCAGTTCATCGGCTTTGGCAAAGCTGCCGGGCGGATACACCAGGCCGCTGGACATCCCCCAGGCCCCCTGGCGTAATGACTCATCCAGCAGTTGCTGCATCTCGGCCAGTTCGGCCTGCGTCGGCGGACGGTCGTCCCAGCCCACGGCAGCGATGCGCAGCGCCCCCTGGGCCGCCAGCATGACCAGGTTGATGCCGGGGTTCGCTTTTTCCACCACGGCGGCAAATCCGTCGAAATCGTTCCAGCACACGCCGCCGTCCGGCAAAGAACCGCTCAGGGTGCCCAGATAAGATTCCAGTTCGGCAAACCGTCCGGCGGCGGCCGGAAACGGACCGATGCCGCAATTGGAGGTCACATCGGTGGTAACGCCTTGCATCACTTTGCTGTCGCCCAGCGGATTGTCAAAGATCTTGCGGTCGGTGTGCGTGTGCAGATCGATAAA
>CAZOJA010000027.1:0-17370 GCA_964579955.1 uncultured Veillonellaceae bacterium
GGAAGAACATCGCACAGGTGCTTGATATGGTGGTGGAAGAAGCGCTGGAGTTCTTTGCCAATCTGCCCAAACTGCAACGCAGATTGCAAGTGCTGCATGACGTGGGATTGGGCTATATCAAACTGGGGCAGCCCGCAACCACGCTGTCCGGCGGCGAAGCGCAACGGGTCAAGCTGTCGACCGAGCTGGCCCGGCGCAGTACCGGCAAGACGTTATACATCCTCGATGAACCGACTACCGGCCTGCATATGGCTGACGTGCACCGGCTGCTGGAAGTGCTGGACCGGCTGGTCGATGCAGGGGATACGGTCGTGGTGATCGAACATAATCTAGATGTGATCAAACGGGCCGACCATGTGATCGACCTGGGGCCGGAAGGCGGCCTCGGCGGCGGCAGGGTGATCGCCGCCGGGACGCCGGAGCAACTGGCGACGGTGTCGGAGTCCTATACCGGCCAATATCTGAAACCGGTTTTGCCAGCGCAGGAAATTGTTCCTCCTGCGAAAAAGGCGCGGAAAAGCAGCAAGAAAAGTGCGGTGTCATGAATAGAGACGAAGATCATAACGGATATCAAGCTGCCAAAGCGGAATTAACGGCCCAGGTCGCACTGTTGCCGGAAAAACCAGGCGTTTATCTGATGCGGGACCGGGCCGGCAAGATCATTTATGTCGGCAAGGCAGTCAATCTGAAGAACCGGGTGCGTTCCTATTTTCAGCAGCGCGGCCTCAGTGTCAAGACTGAGGCGCTGGTGGCGCGGATTGAAAGTTTTGAGACGATTGTCACGGCAACTGAGATGGAAGCGCTGATTCTGGAATGCAATCTGATCAAAAAACATCGGCCACGCTACAACATCAGCCTGCGTGACGACAAAACCTATCCGTTCATCAAGGTGACGTTGAATGAAGCGTTCCCCCGGGTTTATGCGACGCGCCGGCTGGAAAAGGACGGCGCGAAGTATTATGGGCCCTATGCCAGCGCCGGGGCGATGCATGAGACGATCTCGCTACTGAAGAAGCTGTTTCCGCTTCGCAGCTGCCGCAGCATGGACGCGCAGCGGCCCTGTCTGGAATATCATATCAAGCGCTGTCTGGCGCCTTGCGCCGGGTTGGTCGATCAAAAGACCTATAGGGAAATGGTCAAAACGGTCTGTTTGTTCCTGGAGGGTCGTTCGGCTGATGTGGAAAAAGATCTGAAGCGACGGATGCTTGCGGCTGCCGAAGACCTGAAGTTCGAACTGGCCGGACGGCTGCGCGATCAACTGGCTGCGGTGCGGCAGGTGACGGAGAAACAGAATATCGTTACCGGCGCCGGCGATCAGGATGTGCTTGGTCTGGCCCGCTTAGGCGGACAGTCCTGTGTGCAGGTGTTTTTTGTCCGCAGCGGCAAAATGGTCGGCCGGGACCGGTTTATGCTCTCCGGCGGCGAAACCGAGTCAGACGGCGATGTGCTGGCAGCTTTTGTAAAACAGTACTATAACGAAGCCGCTTTTATTGCCCGGGAAATATTAACGCCGCTGCCGCTGCCTGAATCTGAATTGCTGGCAACCTGGCTGAGCGAACGTAAAGGCGGCGCGGTCCACCTGCTGACGCCGCAACGGGGCAGTAAACGCGAACTGGTCCAGCTGGCAGCAGACAATGCGGTTGAGTTTCTTCGGCAGCGCAGTGAACGGGATGCGGCGAAACGCGGCAAAAGCACGGCCGCATTGGAGGAACTGGCCCAGCGGTTGTCGCTGCCGCGGTTGCCAAAGCGGATCGAGTGCTTTGATATTTCCCACATTCAAGGCGCGGAAACTGTGGCTTCGATGGTTGTATTCAGCGACGGTGAACCGGATAAGGCCGAGTATCGGCGATTCAAGCTGAGAACCGTCGAAGGCAGTCCGGACGACTTTGCATCGATGCAGGAAGTGACGTTGCGTCGCTATCGGGAAGCGGCCGAACCGCTGCCGGACCTGATCGTGATCGACGGCGGCAAGGGGCAGCTGTCTTCGGCGCTGGAAGTGATCCGCGGCGTCGGCTTAAGCGAGATTCCGGTGATCGGTCTGGCCAAGGAGTTTGAACATATCTTTCGCGAAAACATCAGCGAGCCGTTGATTCTGCCCCGCCACTCCGAAGCCCTGCGGCTGATCCAGCAGATCCGCGATGAAGCCCATCGATTTGCCGTGACCTATCATCGCAAACTACGGGCGAAACGCAACCTGGTTTCCGTGCTCGACCATGTCAAAGGGATCGGCGCCAAGCGCAGGCAGGCTCTTTGGCAGCATTTCGGCGCGTTGGAGAAGATGCGCGCCGCTTCCGTGGAAGAACTGGCGGCCGCGCCTGGCATGAATGCGGCGGCAGCGAAAGCCGTCTGGCAATTTTTCCATGTCAAGGAAACTTAGCAGGGAGTGACAGCGGGAGTGAGTCTGACAGCACTGGCCTGGAGCAGGAACTCTTTTGCCTGGCGCGAACCACTGGGCAACTTGTTGATTTGCGCCTACATGGCCTTGGTCGTATTTCTGCCGGAGAGTTTTGACCAACTGCGGCAGTCGCTGCTTGATGAGTCGCGCCGTGCCGGCCTGCAGGCCGGAGTCAGCGCCGATTTTGCCCTGTTGCTGTTGGCGGTGCAGGGACTGGAATTTATCGGGCTGAAGTGGAAGTCGGCAGCCGTTTATTATCGTTTGCAGAACCGGGTAGTGTCGCTGCGGTTCGGATTGGGGATTTTTGTTTTCTGGCTGTTTCACATGGCGGTTTCGCTGATGCTCGGCGTGTCGGCCGGCCAGGCGTTTGACGGCGATGTCACGCGTGGTGGCGGCTGGACGGCAGGAATCCTGCTTGCCGTCATCGGCAAAGAAATGGTGTTGCTGGCTTTTTTGCTGAATCTGTGGGGAAACGATTCCACGTCGCCTGCCACACAGGGCTGGCGTGAGGTTGCAGCCGATGTCCTGCTGTTCTTTTTCAACCTTATTGCTTACACCAGTCTTTGGGAGGCATTTGTCTTTGATCCCAAGAATTCATTGCTGCTGCATTGGAATCATCCTCTTTCACTGGTGATTGAAGCGACAGCGGCGATTCTGCTTGTATGCATGATGATCCTGCCGTTTAAGATTCCCTGGCTTACGGAAATATGGGCCAAGCGGGCGTTTGACCGCACGACCGGGCAAGCGGTGTTGTCGCTGTGCTTGCTGTTCTTTGTCGCTATCAATCCGCTGTTGGATGGCGAGCATGAACTGGCGCAGGCCTTGCATGAACCGGAGCTGGTGCAAAGGCTGTTTTTGTCTGATTGGCCCGGGGAACATTTGCCGGCTGAGATTGAACGGTTGCAGCGACTGCAGGTCATGGTGGTGCAGCGAAGCCCGCTGCGCTCCATTCCGAAGCAAATCGGCGATTTATCAGGACTCACCACACTGGTGTTGCGACAGAGCCAACTGGCGGAGTTGCCGCCACAGATCGGCCGTTTGCAGCAACTACAGGTTCTTGACGTTTCCAACAACCGGTTGCAAAAGCTGCCACAGGAACTGGAAAGTCTGCATTGGCTCAAAGAACTGTATCTGCAAGGGAACCCTTTGTCACGGCAAGAAATCGAGATGCTACGCAAAAAACTGCCACAGACGCGGATCTTGTTTTAATTAGCATCGTTTTCGCATCAACTCGTGGTGGTGCTTCAACGCAGTAGGGCTGGTAATAAACGGCGATTTTAGTTACAATTAAAGCGACGGGGGTGGAGATATGCTTGCCCGCAATCTGTTTCTTGCCGGAGTGACGGCCGTTTTTTGCGCCATCGCCCTGATCGTGCTTGACTACCGTACACAACAACTGGAGAAACTGATTTCTTTCCAAAGAATCGAATCTGTCGGTGAAACGACGGGAAAACTTGCTGTGTTGATGGTACTGGCGGCAATTACGTACTATCTGGCGCGCGAAGCCTATGTCAAAACGCGGGCGAAAAAAGTGAAATTGCCGGCCTGGTTGGAGAGCAACGCTGTCCGGGTCATCGGCTGGCTGCGATTGACTCATCCGTTGTTGGGCCTGCTGGTATTGTCACTGGTGTTATTGCACGGCTATATCATGTGGTGGGTCTGGGCGGCAGGCAATTTCAGTCCGGCGACAATCAGCGGGATGGCTGCGGCGGTGATGCTGGGACTTGTTTCACTGACCGGGGGATTGATCCGCTTGCTGCCGAAACGAATCTCGCTGCGATTGCTGCATCGACTCCATAGCGTTGGCTTTGTTGCGGCGTTTATTGTGCACCGGCTATTGGCCGGTTAATCCAGAGAAAGAAAAGGAGGACCCCATGAGTAAATCAACAATTATCCTGATTGCGGTGGTAGCAGTCATCGGCATGTTCGGCATGACTCTGATGTCTTCGTATAATGGTCTGGTGGCGGCCCAGGAGCAGGTGAACGGCAAATGGAGCCAGATCGATACGATGTTGCAACGCCGGGCCGACTTGATTCCCAACCTGGTCAATACCGTCAAGGGGTTTGCCGCCCAGGAAAAAAGCGTGATCGATTCGGTGACCAGCGCCCGGGCCAAACTGGCCGGGGCACAGGGCCCTGCCGCCCGCGGCGCAGCGAACAATGAGCTGACCGGTGCGTTGTCCCGGTTGCTGGTGGTGGTGGAGAATTATCCCCAACTCAAATCAGACCGAACCTTTATCGGACTGATGGATGAACTGGCCGGAACCGAGAACCGGATCGCGGTGGCGCGCCGCGATTACAACGACTCGGTGCAGTCCTTCAACACCCGGATCAAAACCTTCCCGACGAGCATAATCGCCGGCATGTTCGGCTTTTCGGCCAAAGAATATTTCCGGGCAGAAGAAGGTGCAAAACAGGTTCCTGCCGTTAAATTCTGATGGTTAAGCGCTTAACGGCCTGGTTTGCCATTGTTGCCTGCATATGGCTGTTCGCCTTGCCGGTCGAAGCGGCTCCGAAGATTCCGCCCGTGCCGACACGGGATATTTATGCCCAGGACTATGCCAATGTATTGTCCAAAGAGACCGAGAGCCGGATCAACCGGCTCAGCACCGAACTGCAGTCCCGCACCGGCGCTCAGATCGCGGTTGTGACGATTCCCACACTGGAAGGCGAGGCGATCGAAGAATACAGTCTGGCCTTGTTCCGCAAGTGGGGCATCGGCGACCGCAAAAAGAACAACGGTGTGTTGATCTTGGTGGCGGTGGCGGAAAAAAAGTCGCGAATAGAAATCGGCTATGGCCTGGAAGGGGCACTGCCGGACGCCAAGACCGGCCGGATTCAGGATGAATCGATGCGACCGGCGATTGAGGCCGGAGACTTCAATGCCGCGCTGATGAACGGCTACCTGACGGTATTTCAGGAAGTCGCCAAGGAGTATAATTTTCAAATCAAGGCCCAGCCTCGCAGCAGCCCGCGGCAGCGAGACGTAAGTTCCGGCTGGGATGCCCTGCCTTGGTGGATGAAACTGGTGATCGGCGCCGGATTGATTCTGTTGTTGCTGATTGATTGGTTTGTCTTGGGCGGATTTTTTACCCGCTTGTTTTTTATCCTGGCTTCATCGGGACGTGGCGGCGGAGGCGGTTCCGGCGGCGGAGGGTTTGGCGGCGGTTCCGGCGGCGGAGGGGGCTCCAGCCGCTAGATTGCCTGAACCATATTGGCCATGAAATGCATGGCGAATCAACAAAACAACAAGAAAAGGAGCGATGAGAATGCAAAAGTATGTCTGCAGCGTTTGTGGTTACGTGTATGATCCGGCCGAGGGAGATCCCGACAACGGGGTCGCGCCGGGCACTGCCTGGGAAAATGTTTCCGAAGACTGGGTCTGTCCGGTTTGCGGCGTGAACAAGGATCAATTCACCGCCGAATAATCTGCAAGTGCGCAGTCGGGGCTGCCGTGAACCTTCAAGACAAGGTTCGCGGCGGCCCCTTTCGTATGATACAATCTAATATTATAATTTGATATTTTCGGACGGAGGCATTCATCAATGAACAAACGACAAGTGGCGCCGCGTACAGTAGTGGAAACCATCAAACCTTATTCACCCGGCTGGCCGGACCGCACGCCGGCGGAACTGTGCCGCCTTTTGGAACGTGACGAGGTTGCCAAGCTTTCCTTCAACGAAAGTCCCTACGGGCCCTCGCCGCGGGCGGTGCAGGCAATGCAGCAGGCCGCCTGCCAGGTGCATCTTTACTATGACATGGAAGCCAAGGCACTGCGGCAGAAAATCGCCGACCATAACGGTGTGGCGATGGAGAATGTGTATATCGGCAATGGCGGCGACGAGGCGATCGCTTTGTTGGTGAATGCGTTTGTCGCTCCTGGCGACGAAGTGGTGTTGCCGTGGCCGACCTTTGGCCAATACGCCAATGCCTCGACGATCATGGACGGGACGCCGGTAAAGGTTCCGGTGCGGAAAGACGATCTGCGGGCCGACCTGCCGGCAATGGTGGCCGCGGTTACGTCGCGCACCAAAATCGTTTTTCTCTGCAATCCCAACAATCCGACCGGCGTTGCTGTCGGCGGCGAAGAGCTGCGCGCGTTTTTGGCGGCAATCCCGTCCCATGTCCTGGTGGGGCTGGATGAGGCCTATATCGATTATGTCGACGACGCTGGCTTTGTTTCCGGCGTCTCGCTGCTGGCCGAGTTCCCCAATGTGGTGACGATCCGGACATTCTCCAAAGTCTATGGTCTGGCCGGGATGCGGGTCGGTTACGGCATCGGTCAGCAAGAAGTCGTGACGATGGTGCAGCGGGTCCGGCCTTTGTTCAACGTCAACACCCTGGCCCAGTTCGGCGCGATGGCGGCGCTCGACGACGCCGAGTTCGTCGAAATGTCGGTGCGGCAGAATGCCGTGCAGCGCCAATGGCTCAGCCAGAGACTGACAGAGATGGGCTGGCGGGTGCTGCCTTCGCAGACCAATTTCGTTTTTGTCGATACCGGCGTAGATGCAGCGCCGCTGGCAGATGCGGCCCGGGCTGCCGGGTTCATCATCCGTGCCGGGGCCGGCTGGGGTTATCCGAGCTTTTTGCGAATTTCACTCGGTACGCCGGAGCAAAACGCAGCGTTGGTGGAAGTGTTGAAAAAAGTTTTTGCTGAAGCAGGAAATTTGATGACAAGCACGAATTAATATTTCTGTGCTTTAGTACAATAAAGAAAGAAAAGGTGAGAACATGAACAAAAAACTCGCAATCCTGTTGACAGTCCTGTTGCTGGTCGCCGTAGTGGCCGGCTGCGGCAAGACGGAACCGGCCAAACCGGCGCAACCGGCGCAACCGGCCGCTAAAGCCGAACCGATCATTATCGCCTATACGCCTTGGAACGGATATGGCGCTTTGTTCGTTGCCGCGGAAAAGGGGATGTTCAAAGCCAAGGGTCTCGACGTGCAAATCCAGTCGATCGAAGATGTCGGCGCTCGCAAACAGGCTATCGTTGCCAAGAAAATCCAGGGGATGGCCGCTTCGGTTGACGTTTCGGTCGCCGCACTGGGACAAGGCGTACCGCTCAAGTTCGTCTGGGCCTTTGACGCTTCGGCCGGGGCTGACGGTCTGATCGTGACCAAGGCCAGCGGCATCAAGTCCGTCGCCGATCTTAAGGGAAAAGAAGTGGCCTATCACAAAGGTTCCGCTTCCCACCTGTATCTGACCACCATTTTGAAGAAAGCCGGCTTGCAGGACGCCGATGTCAAATCGGTGGAAATGAAGGCCAGTGAAGCTGCCAGCGCGCTGATGGCCGGCAAAGTTCCCGCCGCCGTGACCTGGGAGCCGCACCTGACCAAAGCGGCTGCCGCCGGCAACGTCATCCTTTCGACCACCAAGGACACCCCGGCGCTGATCGCTGATGTACTGGCGCTGCACGAAGACTTCGTCAAGAGCAGCCCGGACAAGGTCCAGGCTTTGGTGGCAGCGATGGCGGAAGCCACCGAGTTCATGCAGAAAAATCCGGCCGAAGCCGCCAAAATCATGGCAACTGTGCTGAAGGAAAAGCCGGAGGAAACCATCGAAGGCAACAAGACGATCCAGTTCTACAATCTGAAGGACAATGTCGCCCTGTTCGGCACGGTGGAAAAGCCGGGGGCCTTGCAGGAAGTGGCCAAAATTGCCGGTGAGTTTTATGTCGGACAAAAAATCCTGACCAAAGTTCCAGATACTTCCAAAGTATTTGACAGTACTTTTATCAACAAGATAAAATAAGACGATAAACAGCGGAGGGGCTGTGGAAGAGGCGTCTGAAGCCGTTTTTCACAGCCCTTTTTTCTTTTGCTCCCGGCAATCATGGCTTTTGTCGTTGCGATTCAGGATGGATGGTGATTTTATTGGCTACACAAAAATGGGCGACCGCCAAGGCGGAAATCTCGCGGCCGTTCTATTGGTCGCTGGCGGTTGCTGCATTTGTTCTTTTGCTGTTGGTTTGGTCGGGTCTGACTTACGGCGGGCATGTGCCGCCGCTGTTCCTGCCGGCGCCGGATGAGATCGTCCGGGCGACCGGACTGTTATTCGTCGAGTTTGATCTGCTGCAGGACATTTCCGCCAGCGTAATGCGGGTAACCGCCGGTTTTCTGATGGCCGCCCTGCTTGGTGTGCCGCTGGGCGTCCTGATGGGAAGCCTGAAAGTTTTTGAAGCCTTCTTCGAACCCTTTCTCGGCTTTATCCGCTACATGCCGGCTTCCGCGTTCATCCCCCTGTTCATTCTCTGGTTGGGAATCGGTGAAACGGAAAAAATTGCCGTGATTTTTTTCGGTACTTTTTTTCAACTGACCCTGATGGTCATGGATGTGACAAAAAACGTGTCGCAGGAGCTGATTGACACGTCATATACTTTGGGTGTGTCCAAACGCAGCGTATTCTGGCGGATCATCCTGCCGGCCAGCATGCCGGGCATCGTCGACACATTGCGGATTACGTTCGGCTGGGCCTGGACCTATCTGGTGGTGGCTGAAATCGTTGCGGCCAGTTCCGGATTGGGTTACATGATCATGCAATCGCAGCGGTTTCTCAAGACTTCCCATATCATTGTGGGGATTTTGGTGATCGGTGTGATCGGCATCCTTATCGATTTGCTGTTCAAATGGCTGTACGGACGGCTGTTCCCCTGGATGGGCAAGGGAGGCGCCGCCTGATGGAAAATAAACTTTGCATAGAAAACGTGTCGAAAGTATTCCAGGAAAAGCACGCCACGGTTACCGCATTGCAAAACACCAGTTTTTGCGTGGCGGAGAGCGAGTTTGTCACGATTCTCGGGCCGTCCGGTTGTGGCAAGTCGACGATCCTGCGGATCATCGCCGGTCTGGAAGAGGCATCAAGCGGCCGGGTACTGCTGGATGGCAAGGAAATCAAAGAACCGGGCAAGGATCGCGGCATGGTGTTCCAGGCCTACACGCTGTTTCCCTGGCTGACCGTCGAGGAAAACATCGCGTTCGGACTGAATGTGGCCGGACGTTCACGCAGCGAGCAGCAGGATGCGGTGAAATTCTACATCGAGCGGATCGGTCTGAAAGGGTTTGAAAAGACCTATCCGCGAAAACTGTCCGGTGGCATGAAGCAGCGGGTGGCTATCGCCCGGGCTCTGGCCAATGATCCGCAGGTTCTGCTGATGGACGAGCCGTTTGGCGCGCTTGATGCGCAGACCCGATCGGTGATGCAGGAATTGTTGCTGTCGGTATGGGACGAGTCGCACAAGACGATCCTGTTCGTGACCCACGATGTGGAGGAAGCGGTGTTCATCGGCGACACCATTTATGTGATGACGGCCCGGCCGGGAAAAATCAAGGCCCGGATCGTCGTCGACCTGCCGACTGCACGGACCTATGATCTGAAGCTGTCGGAAAAGTTCCTGACCATCAAGCGTGACGTGTTGGAGCTGATCCGTGAAGAGGCCTGGAAGGCGGCTAACGCGAATTTACCCGAGGGGTGAGCAATATGACGAAGAAACTGGCCTGGATCGAGATGGAGCGAGGGTTTTTGGCCTCGGTATGGTCGCAGCAGGGTCTGTATGAACTGACCTTCCCCTATCCGTCGCGCCAGCAGGCCCAAACCCATCTGACGACCAGCGATCTGAGCGAAGCGCCGCTCGAGCCGGCTCAGCAAGAGTGGCTGGCGGTTTTGACCGATCAATTGCGGGACTATTTCGGCGGTACACCGGTTGCTTTCCGAGTGCCGATCGATTGGAGCGGTTACAGTGAGTTCCGCCTGAAAGCGCTGCAGTTCACGGCGGCGATACCGCACGGACAAGTGGCGACTTATGGCGGCGTGGCTGCGGCAGTCGGCCGGCCGGCGGCGGCGCGGGCCGTAGGGGGAGCGATGCATGCCAACCGAACGCCGATCGTGGTTCCCTGCCACCGGGTGATCGGTTCGGATGGCGGCTTGACCGGATTTGGCGGCGGACTGACGCTGAAGCAGGAACTGTTGGGACTGGAGCAGAAGCATACTGAATAAAAGTGGTGTGAATCACCGATAATAAATAGGAGAAGATATGGCGATAAAACTGATTGCAATCGATTTGGACGATACGCTGCTGGACAATCGGCAACAGCTGAGTCCCCGGACTCTTACGGTGCTGAAGCAGGCGATGCGAAAAGGAGTGGCGGTGACCATCGCCACCGGACGGATGTTTCAATCGGCGTTACCGTTTGCGACCGAACTGGGGATCGAACTGCCGCTGATCACATACAACGGGGCGCTGATCCGCCAGGGCGACACCGGGGAAACGCTTTTTCACCGGCCGATAGAGCCGGAACTGGCCCAGGAACTGGCTGACTTGTTCCGTCAAAGCAACTGGTATTTGCAAAAATATGTCGATGATCGGCTGTATGTGGCGGAACTGGACGAGAACGCCCGGTTTTATGCCGACTATGCCAACGTCGAGGCGATTCCGCTCGGGGATGCTTTTTTCCACATGAACGAAGCGCCGACAAAGATGCTCAGCATGGGTGAGCCGGCCGAACTGGCGGCAATATCGGCCGAACTGGACAAGCGGTATGGTGGCAGATTGTATCTGGCATCGTCAAAAAAACGCTATCTGGAAATGGTCGATGCACGGGTAAACAAGGGGCAGGCGCTGGACTTCCTGGCCGGACGGCTGGGGATCTCACAGAGCGAGGTGATGGCGATCGGCGACTCGATGAATGACCTGGATATGATTCAATACGCCGGAATCGGTGTGGCGATGGGAAATGCCAATCCTACGGTGCGGTCGGCGGCTGACTACGTGACGCTTGGCAACGCCGAAGACGGTGTGGCGGTGGCGGTCGAAAAATTTGCCCTGGGCTGATGCGGGAGGGAAGCGCGTGGTTATTGGAATCGGCATTGACCTGATCGAAATCCATCGGTTGAAAAAAGCGATTGAAAATCCGTTGTTCGTGCAGAGGGTGTTCACGCCGGCCGAACGGGTTTATTGCGACAGTCGGGGCAGGCAGAGCGCTGCTTCTTACGCGGCGCGCTTCGCTGCCAAAGAAGCGGTGATGAAGGCGCTAGGTACCGGATTGTCCGGCGGTGGAACCTGGCAGGATATTGAAATCCTGCCGGATGAGAAAGGACAGCCCGTCATGCAGCTGACTGGCTTTTTCGGCCGATTGGCCGAGGAAATGCAGGTTTCGCGCGTGCTTGTCACGCTGTCGCATGCGCAGGAGTTCGCGACGGCCCAAGTTTTGCTCTGGAGGGGTGAATCGGCATGAAAATCGCCATGAGCCGGGAAATGCGGGAAATCGACAAAACGACGATGGAGTGGTTCGGCCTGCCTGGTGTCGTGCTGATGGAGAACGCCGGACGGGCGGTGGCCGACAAGGCGATCGAGATGCTTGGCGAACCGCGGGGCAAGATCGTTTTTATTGTCTGCGGCCGCGGCAATAACGGCGGTGACGGCTATGTGGCGGCGCGCTGGCTTCACAACCGCGGAGCGCGGGTCAAACTGTTCCTGGCGATGGATCGCGAGGTGGTCAAGGGCGATGCGCTGATTCATCTGGAAACAGCGCTACGGATGGGGATCGAGTGTTTTGACCATACCGAGCCGCGCGGACTGGAAAAAGCCCGGATCGCCGTGGCGTTCGCCGACCTGGTGATCGATGCGCTGGCCGGGACCGGCCTGCATGGCGAACTGAGCACGATTTACCGCGACAGTATCGAGCTGATGAACAGCTCCGGCAAAAGGATTCTTGCCGTCGATGTCCCGTCCGGTGTGGATGCCGATACGGGAGCCGTGCGGGAAAAGGCGGTTCAGGCGATGGCCACCGTCACGTTCGGCCTGCCGAAACCCGGCGTGTTGCTGCATCCCGGCGCAGGCTTCAGTGGGGAATTGCTTGTCGCTCCGATCGGGATTCCGCAGGAGTTGCTGACTGCGGCAACGATCCGCCAAACGTTGGTTACCGCGGAGTATGTGGCTGGGCGGTTGCCCCGCCGCGCGGCCGATGCCCATAAAGGCAGCCAGGGGCATGTACTGGCGGTGGCCGGCTCACGGGGCCTTAGCGGCGCGGCGTTTTTGGCAGCCCAGGGCGCACTGCGGACGGGGGCGGGACTGGTTACCGTCGCTGTGCCGGAAAGTATCTTCGATGTGATGGAGATGAAGACAACGGAGGCGATGACTCTTTCGCTGCCGGAAACGTTGGCTGGCGGGCTGGGCGCTGAGGCGGTGCGTCAGGTGCGGGATTTTTCTGACCGTGTTTCAGTTGTTTTAATCGGGCCGGGTCTCGGACGCCAGGAAGAAACGCTGGAAGCGGTACGCGAAATGGTGCGGACGCTCGAACGTCCTTTGGTGTTGGACGCCGATGCCCTTTACGCAATGGCTGGTCAGAAAGAAACATTGGCTGCCGCCGGCGGGCTGGCGGTACTGACGCCGCATCCGGGCGAAATGGCCCGGTTGACCGGACTGTCTGTCAGACAGATTCAGGCAGATCGGTTAGGTTCGGCGCGGCGGGCCGCTGCCGAGTGGAACAGCATCGTCGTATTGAAAGGTTCGCGCACTGTGGTTGCCTTCCCTGACGGAGAACTGTTTGTGAATCCTACCGGTAACGCCGGCATGGCCACAGGCGGCAGTGGCGACGTGCTTGCCGGAATGATCGCGGCGCTGATCGCGCAGGGGTTGTCAAGCCATGATGCTGCTGTCGTGGGGGTATATCTGCATGGAATGGCCGGCGACCAGGCTGCGTCAGGCCGGCCGGTCGGCCTGACGGCGCTGGATATCGCCGAACAGACGCCTGCAGCGATCTATTCGCTTATGGTATAATTATTTATATTTATCAATCACGCTGGTTGTCCCAAAGGAGGTGATGCTGGTTGCGTCTTCGCTATTACGCGAGTTGTTTGTTGTTTTTGCTCTTTAGTCTGATGGCGGGGTTTGCTTATGCTGCTCCTGCAGACTCTGCCGTGGTGATTACCGGCATGCGTTGGGGCAAAGCGGCCGATGCGGTGACCGGATCGCAGACGATCCGCCTGGTGCTGGAGACCAGTGCGCCGGTGTCCGTCGACCAGTTTATCACTGCCAAGCCGAATTGGCGGATTGTGTTGACGTTGCAGGGAGTTAGTGCCGATCAATTGAAGATATTGCCTTCGCCGGACCCCGAGGTGGTGAAGGCGCTGAGCACGGTGAAATCAACAAAAAATACGCTGCATGTGATGATTGATCTGCCGGCGGAACTGAACGCCAACCAATACAAGGTGTTTACGCTGAAAGCCGATCCCAAGGCCAAACGCCCGTTTCGCATCGTTGTCGATATTGAAAAGCCGGTGCCGGTGAGCGATGTGCAATTTTCCACCGGATTGCGCGGAAAACTGATCGTGCTGGATCCGGGCCACGGCGGCACCGACCCGGGCGCTATCGGACCGCGGCGCAGCTATGAAAAGAACCTGAACTGGTCGATTGCGCAGCAAGTCAAGACCATTTTGGAACGGGCCGGATCCACGGTTCTGCTGACCCGCCCCGGGGATGTCGACCTGACCCCTGCCTCCGCTTCGGACCGCGATGAACTGCGGGTCCGGACCATGGTGGCGAATAACCGCAAAGCCGATATCTTTGTCAGCATTCATCACAATTCTTCGGTGAACTCTGATTTAAACGGCACTTCCACTTACTATTACCCCAAGACGCCTTACGACGCGATGCTGGCCCAATGTCTGCAGAGCGCGATGGTTCGCGGCGGTGGGCTGGAGAATATCGGGATTCGCACCGCCAATTTCTTTGTTGTCAAGAATGCCTGGATGCCGGCCGCACTGCTGGAGATCGGCTATATTTCCAATCCTCAGGAGGAGCAGCTATTGAATAGTCCTGCGTTTCAGCAAAAAATGGCGTTGGCGATCGTTGCCGGCATGGATCAGTTTTTTGCCCAGGCTGCGAAAATGCGAGGTGGCCGATGATGAACCGCCAGTTGATTTTCCTCTTTCTCTGCAGTCTGCTTGTGGTCGGACTGGTGACCGGTTGCTCGCCGGAGCAGGCCGGCAAGCCTCCCCCGATCACGAACGGCGCGGCGACTTCACCGCAGAAACCGGTTGTGCCGACCAAACCGCCAGTTGCCGAGACGGTACCGGTCAAAGTATATTTTGGCACGCATAATGGACGTTATCTGGTGGCGGAAGTATCTCAGCTAAAACCTGGCCCCCAACTGATGCAGCAGGCCCTGGAAATCCTGGCCAACGGTCCGCGCGGCAACGAGCTGGTTGCAGTCATCCCGAAAGCGACCAAAGTGAAGAGCGTGGTCGTGCGTGACCGGATGGCCATTGCCGATTTTTCCGCCGAACTGGTAAAACGGGGGTTCGGTGGTTCCGCGACCGAGATCCTGGCGGTGGCGGCGATCGTCAACACGCTGACCGAGTTCCCTGACGTGGAGCGGGTACAGATCTTGGTGGAAGGCAAGCGGGTGGATACGTTGTTCGGCCATATCGATGTGTATGATCCGCTCAGTCGCTCGCCCGGCATCATCAAAAACAAATAGATAGAATGGTAAAGCGGGCTGATGAAAACAATAGTGTTTTCTCATAGCCCGCTTTTTGATGGTTATTTGAGTATGTCAGTTGGCTTATTAGGAACCGCTGAAATAATGAAGAGTGCTTTTGATTGCGGCCGTAGTATTCGCCGATGAAGCGACGCCGTTTTGTCTGGGAAAATCAGCATGGATGCTGATTTGAGGCCAGATGCGACGGATAATACGAGACTTGCTGCCAAGGAGCCTTGCGACGCTGGAAGCATAGTCGAGTAATGTCGAGCTACAGCCTGTCAGAAACAAAGTGATGCTACAGGCTGTGCGAAGACTGAGCATTTCTGGCCGACCAGCAAAACCAGTCGCAAATCGATGCGAATCAAGGCTGAAATCTTTAGCAATCGGAATTATTCAGTGGTTCCGTTGTTTTGCTGCAAACAGAGTAGTGGCGGGTTTGTGTGCCAAGAAGCCCTTCGGTTATTCGACATACACCCGCGGCACGCGCGGACTGATCGCGCAGGCCAGTTCATAGTTGATCGTGCCGGCCAGCCCGGCCAGTTCGGTCAGCGAGATTTCGGCCTGACCCTGGCGACCGAACAGGACTGCTTCATCCCCTACGGCGGCATCGCATTCGGGTCCGAGGTCGATGACGGTCTGGTCCATGCAGACCCGCCCCACGACCGGCCGGCGGATGCCGTTGACCAGTACGAATCCTTTGTTGGAAAGGTGTCGGCTATATCCGTCCGCGTAGCCGACCGGCAGCGTGGCCAGCCAGGTCGGTCGAGAAGTACGGTGGGTGCAGCCGTAGCTGACCGGGGTGTCGGCAGGAACCTGCTTGAGGTGAACGATGCGGGTCACAAGGGACATGACCGGTTGCAGGTCGATTTGCAGCGGCATGTCCGGCGCCGGCGGCAACCCGTAAAGAATGATGCCGGGGCGAACCGCATCGAAGTGTGAAGCAGGGAAGGCGTCGGTCGCGGCGCTGTTGGCTGCCGACAGCAGAGGCAGGCTAACTCCCTTGCTGCGCAGTTCCTGAATAATCTGCTGCAGGCAGGCAAGCTGCCTGTGTGTAAAGCTGCTGTCCGCTTCGTCGGCGGCGGCAAAATGGGTGAACAAGCCACAGACTTCGATGCCGGAACGTGACAGCGCCTGCTCGACAAACTGCACCGCTTCGGCCGGTTGCAGACCGACCCGGCCCATGCCGGTATCCAGTTTGATCATCACACGGACCCGGTTGTCTTTTTTCTTGCCAACCAGATCGAAGGCATCCAGGCTGGCCAGGGAGCCGACAGCGGCGATCAATCCGTAATCGGCGAACATCGCGGACTGTTCCGGCAATGACATGCCAAGCACCAGAATGGGTGCGTGGAATCCTGCGGCGCGCAGTTCGACCGCTTCTTCCGGAATGGCGACAGCCAGCCAGTCCGCGCCAGCGCTCAGGGCGACCCGGCTGACCGGAATCGCGCCATGCCCATAGGCATTGGCTTTGACCACGGCGATAAACCGGGTCGATTCAGGCAAATGCCGCCTGATTTGTTTCACATTGTGGCGGAGCGCCGCCAGGTTGATGATGGCTCTGGTGGGTCTCAATCAATCATCGCCTCGCTTTCTCTTCTGAATGATATTAGCCGTGGCCTTCGCTTTTTCCTTGTAGCGGCGCAACGTTTTTTATTTTGTGGTATACTACATTTTAGAAAATCCGGCGAAGGCAGGTGCCCGTATTGTTCGTCTATACCAGCACATCGCCAGAATCTACCCGGAACATCGCCCGCGCTCTCTGCGACAAGCTGATTGCCGGCGATGTCATTTTATTGCAGGGAGATCTTGGCGCTGGCAAAACGGAGTTTGTCAAAGGATTGGCAACGGGTTTCGGCGTGAACGAACCGGTGACCAGTCCGACGTTTGCTTTGCTTAACGTTTATCAGGGCCGGCTGCCGATCTATCATTTCGATCTGTATCGACTGCGCAGTCTGGAAGAGTTGGATGGAATCGGTTTTGGCGAGTTCGTCGACGGTGACGGACTGGCGGTCATCGAATGGCCGGACGCTTTTGCCGCGGCGTTACCGGACGAATTTCTCAAAGTCGTCATTTTGCCGGGGGAAACCGTGGCGCAACGGATCGTCCGAATCGAACCGACAGGCGGCCGTTATGCAGGCCGCTGGGAAGGGAGCGGACCAACTATATGATCTTGGCAATCGAGACGTCAACGCCGGTCTGCGGCGCCGCCCTGGTGCAGACGGGACGGCTGCTGGCTGAAATCAATGTGCAGACCGGCAATACCCATTCGGAACGTTTGATGCCGCAACTGGAGCGGCTATTTTTGCTGGCCGGGGCGGACCGGGCCGAATTGGCGGCACTGGCCGTCAGTATCGGACCCGGCTCTTTCACTGGCCTGCGGATCGGTCTGACAACCGCCAAAACATTGGCCTACGCCTGGGGGAAACCGATTGTCGGCGTTCCTACGCTGGAAGCGCTGGCCTACGGTTGTCCCTGCGCCGATGGCTGGGTGGCGGC
>CAZOJA010000028.1:0-17025 GCA_964579955.1 uncultured Veillonellaceae bacterium
TAATCGCCTCTACCGGGCAGGTCATGACACATGACTGACAGCCCATACACTCGGCCGCATCACCCGTCACTTCCGCCTTGGCGCCAGCCATCCCCAGGATCTGCGCCGGGCAGCCCTGCGTGCATTGGGCGCAGCCGATGCATTTCTCCTCGTCGATCGCAACCATGAACATTGTCCAATCACCCCTTTCCTCTCCGAATCCGGATTATGATCCGTTCAATACATTTGTGAAAAATCGCACACATCGCAACGAAATTTCACATATCTTCAGTTAATTTTACATCTGAAATCATTATTAGTAAAATTCTAAAAATTGATATCATATATCAAAATAACTAATGTCAGCATCCCTCGATGCTGACATTAGTTATTTTACAATCCTATTTCCGTTCACTCTGTTCGACAAATCAGACCCCGTTCATTTGACTCAGAAAGAATGCGCAAAAGCGATTTACAGTTTTGGTCTGAAACTTGGCTTTATTGCGCAAGATCCAAAAACTGCGGTCAATCGTCCCTTCGCATAAACGAACCACCTTGATTTCTCCTCGCTCAATCTCGTCAAGCACCGCCAACCGCGACATGATGCCCAGCCCCGCACCGGCTATCACCGCGCATTTGATTGCTTCGGTGCTGCTAAAACTCATGATGGCATTAAGCGCTGCCGGCGAACAGTCATGCCGGACCAAAAAGTTTTCAAATACCCGTCTCGTTCCCGAATCGGTCTCGCGCAGCACCCAGCGTTCTGCCAACAAGGCTGCAATCGGGACCGGCGCATCGGTGCAAGCATTGCCAATAGCGTAAGAATCCGACTTGATGATTACGAGGTCGTCACCGCAAAAACACTCGCCTTCCAAATCGGACACCGGTTTGTATACGCCTTCGACAAACCCGATGTCTGCGCTTCCTTCGACAGTTTTGCCGATGACCCGTTCCGTATTGACAATATCCATCGTAATGTTGACTTTGGGATAGAGTTGATTAAACTGGACCAGGATTTTCGGCAACAGATATTCACCGATTGTCATGCTTGCGGCAATCGATAACCGCCCGGTTACCAGATCCAGCTGCCCTGACATCGTGTCGCGCGCTTCCTGATATAGTCGTTCCAGACTCACTGCATAAGGATAAAGCGCACTGCCGGCTTCAGTCAGGCAAATCCGCCGATGCAGCCGGTCAAACAGTTTGGCGCCAAAATAGATTTCCAGCGCCTGGATATGTTGACTCACCGAGGATTGTGTCATGTGCAGCTCCTGGGCCGCGAGGGAAAAACTCTTTTTTTCGACAACCGTCTTGAAGATTTGCAGTTGAACGTCAAGCATACATTCTCACTTTCTTCATCATCCCCGCGCCGTATCAGACAGTCCCTGTCCGGTATCGTTTGAAAGCTTTCGCCCAACCCGCGACACAAAGAAGAGATTTCTTCAATTATTTTCTATCTACCACGTCCATAATCCTTTTTTCCGCAAAAAACCTTGCTGGCTTTAATGTCATCAAAGCTCCGCGCTCTGCCATTCCCTGCGTGCTGTGATATAATCGGCACTAGGAGGTGAATCCCTTTTGACAATTTACCTGGATAATGCCGCAACATCCTGGCCCAAATGCCCCAAGGTGATTGCCGCGATGCAGGAGTATCTCAGCGAATGCGGCGGCAGCCCCGGTCGGGCCGGTCATGGAAAATCCCTGTCATCTTCCCGCATGGTTTACGATACGCGCGAGCAGTTCACCACCTTGTTCAACGTCGCCTCGACCGACCGGGTCATCTTCGCCAAAAACGCCACCGAAGCGTTGAACACGATTCTGTTCGGCTTTTTGAATCCCGGAGATCATGTCCTGACCAGCGGCATGGAGCACAATGCGGTGATGCGGCCACTACGCCAGTTGGAACGTTGCGGCGTCACGCTTTCCATCGCAGCCTGCGACGGAGCAGGCAGGCTCGATATCGATTCGCTGCGCCGGCTACTGACGCCGAAAACCCGTTTGATTCTGATTAATCACGCTTCCAATGTAACAGGAACCATCCAACCGATCGCCGAAATCGGCGCATTGGCAAAAGAGGCCGAGGTCCGTTTTGCGGTTGATGCGGCCCAGACAGCGGGCGTCTGTCCACTCGACATGCAAAATAACGGCATCGATTTTCTCGCGTTCACCGGGCATAAAAGCCTGGGTGGACCGCAAGGCACCGGCGGCCTTGCACTAGGGAGCGGCGTAGACTTGCGCCCATTAATCTACGGTGGTACCGGCAGCGCTTCCGAATCGGAACTTCAACCGGATTTTTTGCCGGACAAATTGGAAAGCGGTACCCTGAACGCGATCGGGTTGGCAGGTCTAAGCGCCGCGTTGGCCGACCTGGTCGCCTTCGGCCTCGGCAATGTTTTGCCGCATGAACAGGAACTGTTGCGAAGATTCCGCGACGGCTTGAGAGAACTGCCGCACATTGAGGTCTACGGTCCTGCTGATCCGACCGAGTCGGTCGGTGTGCTTTCGCTCAACATCGCCGGCATCTCCTGCGATGAGGTCGGAGTCCGTTTGGAGCAACAATTCGGTATCTTTACCCGCACCGGCTTGCATTGCGCCCCCGCCGCCCATCGCAGCATCGGCACTCTTTCAAGAGGTACGGTCCGTTTCAGTTTGAGCCGCTTCACAACCGGGGCGGACATTGATGCGGCACTGGCCGCGCTTGCGAGTATCACGAAGTCGCCCAAATAGCATCGCCTCTTGTAAACGGAAAAACCTCCCGAGACAGCTGCTTGCAGCTGACGCCGGGAGGTTTTTCATCTCGATTCGCTTTTCGCAAATCGGTTATTGCTTTTGGCTTCGCGCCACCGCCTGCATGGCGAACTTGGCCGCTTGCAGCGTCTTTTCAATATCGGCGTCACTATGAGCCGCTGACATGAACCCGGCTTCGAACTGGGACGGCGCCAGATAGACGCCCTGTTCGAGCATCGTATGGAACCAGACTTTGAAGGCAGCCTGGTCCGACGTAGCGGCGCTGGCGTAATCGGTCACCGGACTAGCGTTGAAGAACAGGCCGAACATGCTGCCCAGCTGATGCGACTGAATTGCCACGCCGGCCGCTTTGGCCGCAGCGGCGATACCTTCGCACAATGCTTTGGTCTTGGCCGCCAACTGCGGGTAAAAATCAGGAGTCGCCATGATTTCGCCGAGTGTCGCCAATCCCGCCGTCATTGCCAGCGGATTACCGGACAAGGTCCCTGCCTGATAGACTGGCCCAGCCGGCGAGATGCAGCTCATGATGTCCTGTCGTCCGCCGTAAGCGCCGACCGGCAGGCCGCCGCCGATCACCTTGCCCAGACAGACCAGGTCCGGCTGGATGCCGAAGTGGGCCTGCGCCCCGCCGAGCGAAATCCGGAAACCGGACATCACTTCGTCAAAGATCAGCAGAATCCCGTAGTGGGCGGTCAACTGCCGCACTCTCTCCAGGTAGCCGTCCTGCGGCAGAACCATGCCCATGTTGCCGGGCACCGGTTCGATGATCACCGCGGCGATCAATTCTCCCTGCTGCACAAACAGTTCTTCCATCGCCACAATATCGTTGAACGGCAGCGTGAGCGAAGTATGCGCCACCGCAGTCGGTACGCCCGGGCTATCCGGCACGCCGAACGTGGCGGCGCCGGAACCGGCCTTGACCAACAGGCTGTCATGATGCCCGTGGTAGCAGCCGTCAAACTTGACGATCCGGTCTCGCTTGGTGAAGGCCCGGGCCAGCCGCAGCGCGCTCATCGTCGCTTCGGTCCCCGAATTGACCATCCGCACCAGTTCCATCGCCGGCACAGCCTGCCGCACCTTTTTTGCCAACTCGGTTTCCAACAGCGTTGGGGCGCCATAGCTGGTTCCACGCAGCAAGGCCGCCTGCAAGGCAGCGGTCACTTTCGGGTGGGCATGTCCGAGGATCATCGGCCCCCAGGAACCGACATAATCAATGTATTCATTGCCGTCGATATCGATGATCCGGCTGCCGGAGGCACTGGCGATGAACGGCGGCGTGCCGCCGACGCCCCGGTAAGAGCGGACCGGACTGTTGACGCCGCCCGGCATATACTGTTTCGCTTCGGCAAACGCCGCTGCCGATTTATCCAGATTCAAAGCCATGATTCCAGCTCCTTCCCTGCTTTGGTTAACGCAGCCACGCCGCGGCGTCCAGCGCATGATAGGTGATGATGATATCCGCGCCGGCCCGTTTGATTCCGGTAAGGATTTCCAGCGTGGTCCGCTGCTCCTCCATCCAGCCGTTGGCCGCCGCCGCCTTGACCATCGCATATTCGCCGCTGACATTGTAAGCGGCCACCGGCAATTCGAATCCCTCGCGAACTTTGCTGATCACGTCCATGTAAGCCATCGCCGGCTTGACCATGATGATGTCGGCCCCTTCGGAAACATCGAGGTCGACTTCCTTCATCGCTTCCCGCACATTGGCCGGATCCATCTGATAAGCGCGGCGGTCGCCGAACTTCGGCGCCGAATCGGCCGCTTCACGGAACGGGCCGTAAAACGCCGAGGCATATTTGGCGGAATAAGCCATGATCGAACGCTGGGCAAAGCCCTCGACATCCAGTGCTTCCCGGATCGCAGCCACCCGGCCGTCCATCATGTCCGACGGCGCAATCATATCAGCTCCTGCACGGGCCTGACTGACCGCCACCCGGGCCAACAGATCCAACGTCGGGTCGTTGTCGACCTCCTGGCCTTTTAACAGGCCGCAGTGGCCATGGTCCGTGTATTCGCACAGACAGACATCGCCGATGACAACCAGATCCGGCAAAGCTTTCTTGATCAGCATCATTGCCCGTTGCACCGGGCTTTTCATGTCCCAGGCGCTGGAGCCTTTCGCATCTTTGTATTCCGGCAGGCCGAACAGCAATACGGCCGGTATCCCTAGCGCTTCCGCCTGCCGGGCGGTTTCCAGCGCCTGGTCGGCGGACAGGTGATACTGCCCTGGCAAAGAAGGGATTTCTTTACGGATATTGATGCCTGGCACGACAAAAATCGGATAGACAAAATCATGCACCGACAGCTGGGTCTCCCGCACCATGTTGCGAATGCCGGCCGAAGCCCGCAAGCGACGCGGACGGTATAGGATTTCACGCATTCTGTTCCCCTCCTACTTCGCGAATGATACTTTCCGCCAAGCCCCTGATCGTGTATTCGGTTGCCACCACGGCTGGCTGCAAGCCGTTTTCACGGCAGGTGTCGGCAGTCACCGGTCCGATACAGGCGATTTTCAGTCCAGCGAGCAGTTCTTGCCCTTTTTCGCCGAGAATCGCCAGCAGGTTGGTTACGGTCGAAGAACTGGTGAACGTCACGATGTCGATTTCACCCGCCGCCAGCATTTCTGCCAATTCATCCGAATCAGCATCGCCGAGGACCGTCTGATACACCGGCACGATATCCACCGCCGCACCGAACCGGATCAGTTCCTGCGGTAACACTTCCCTTGCTTCTGCGGCACGGGCGATCAAAACCCGGTCCTGCGATCCCACCTGTCCTTCCAAGGCTGCAGCCACGGCTTCCGCCCGAAATTCCGCCGGAACCACATCCGCAACAATGCCGCAGCGTTCGAGCTCGGCGGCGGTTTCCGAGCCGATGACGGCAACTTTGTGCCTTCCCAGAGCCCGGGCGTCTTTGCCGCGCAATTTCAGGCGTCGGAAGAAAGCCTTGACGCCATTGGGGCTGGTAAAAGCGATCCATGTATAACGGTTGATTTCCGATATGGCTTCATCCAAAGCCTCATAGCTATCCGGTTCGGTGATCCGTATCGTCGGCGCTTCGACGCACTGCGCTCCTGCCGCTTCCAGTTCCTCCGTCAGACGACTGGCCTGTTCGCGGGCACGGGTCACCAGAATCCGCCGACCGAATAAAGGTCTCTCGTCAAACCAGCGCAACCCTTGCCGCAAATTCACGACTTCACCGACCACAAAAATGGCCGGCGGAGTCATTCCCTGCGCTGCCACATCGGCAACCGCGTTGCCGACCGTCGTAATCAGCGTTTTCTGTTGCGGCGTCGTCCCCCAGCGGATCACGGCGGCCGGCGTGTCGGCGGCCCGACCGTTGGCAATCAGTTGACTGGTGATGTGGGGCAGATTTTCGACTCCCATCAAAAAGACCAGCGTGTCGACCGCCGTGGCCAGTTTGTCCCACTGCATGCCGGATTCGGTCTTGTCCGGATCTTCATGGCCGGTCACCACGGCAAATGAAGTGGCGACCGCCCGGTGCGTCACCGGAATTCCGGCGTAAGCCGCCACGGCAATCGCCGAAGTGATGCCGGGTACGATTTCAAAATCCACGCCATGTTCGCGCAAAAACAGCGCCTCTTCGCCGCCGCGGCCGAAAACGAAAGGATCGCCGCCCTTGAGTCGCAACACCGCCTTGTTTTCTTTGGCCAACCGCACCAATAAGGCGTTGATTTCTTCCTGCCGCAGCGTATGGCGATTGGATGCCTTGCCGACATAGACCAGCTCCGCGTCCGGACGCGCCAGCGCAACCAGACGGGGGGAAACCAGGCGATCGTATACGATCGCATCAGCCTGTCGGATGCATTCCATGGCCCGCTTACTGATCAGTCCCGGATCGCCAGGACCGGCGCCGGCCAGTACAACTTTTCCTTTTATCAACCTACTCGCTCCTATCATCAGTGACCGGCCGGATTAGCCCAAACCGATCTCAGCCAAAATTTGCCGCGCGCCGTCATTTAACAATTGTTCCGCCAAGTCCCGGCCCATTTTCGCCGCTTCACCGCTATCGCCGGTCGTTGCCCCTTCGATGCAACGCGTACCGTCAAGGGATAAAATACGTGCTCTCAAAACCAGCTGTTCTTCCTCAAAACGGGCAAACACGCCGATCGGCGCCTGACAACCGCCCTGCACGACATCGAGGAACTGACGTTCCGCCGTCACGCAGGCCCGTGTGGCCGCATCATCCAATCGAGCCACCAGCGGCAGCACTGCCGGATCGTCCGATCGCGTCTCGATGGCCAGGACTCCTTGCCCGACCGCCGGCAGACAGTCTTCAGCCGACAACAGTTCGCTGATCCGCGAACTCCAGCCCAAACGGCGCAAGCCGGCTGCAGCCAGCACAATCGCATCAAACTGACCTTCATCGAGTTTTTTCAGCCTGGTATCGAGATTGCCGCGCAGACTGACAATGTTCAAGTCCGGCCGGAGTCGCAGCAGTTGCGCTTTGCGGCGCAGGCTGGACGTTCCCATGACAGCCCCGTGCGGCAGATCGCGCAAGTTCCGAACTTTGCAGCTGATGAACGCATCATAGGGGTCCAGCCGCTCGGTTGTCGCCGCCAAGATCAGTCCCTGCGGCAATTCCGTCGGCATGTCCTTGAGACTATGAACGGCGAGGTCGATCTCGCCGGCCAGCATCGCCAGCTCGAGTTCTTTGGTGAACAAAGCCTTGCCGCCGATTTGCGCCAGCGGCACGTCCTGAATCTTGTCGCCGGTCGTCACGATTCGCTGCAATTCGACAGTCAGGCCAGGATTTTGCTTTCGCAGAAGGTCCGCAATGTGGTTTGCTTGCCAAAGGGCCAGTTTACTTCCGCGCGTACCTACGATTATTCTTGACTTCACAGTGTGTCGGCGCTCCTAACTCATTCAATTTAAACAACCGGGTCAGTGCCTGGACGCAAGCGGCTTCCTCGCCGCGCGCCGCCGCCTCGTTGGTGCAGATTACCGGATCACGGAGCAACTTTCGCACCAGCATGCGGGACATGTTTTCCATCACCCGGCGGTCATCGGCGCTCAATTGCGGCAGTTTGGCCAACGCCCGTTTAATCTCGCGTTGACGGATCAATTCGGCTTTTTCTTTCATCTGGCTGAGTACCGGCTGGTAGGACAGATAGCGGAAACGGTCAATCAGTTCTTTTGCCTCCGCTTCGAGGATTTTTTCCGCCTTGCGGGCTTCCTTCAAGCGGTCACGCTGATTGGAATCCACAACCGCATTCAGACTGTCGATATTGTAAAGGCTCACCCCGGCGATCGCCGCCACTTCCGGCTCAACGTCGCGCGGCACGGCGATGTCGATGAAGATCAGTGGCCGGCCCTGCCGCTGCGGCATAATATGCGCGACATCCAACGCCCGCACGATATAGTGCGGCGCACCGGTCGAAGCGATGATGATGTCGGTTTGCGCCGCCCATTTCATGAATTTCTCGAACGGCACAGCCGATCCTTGGAATTTTTTCGCCAGTTCCTCAGCCCGCTCATGGTTCCGGTTGGAAACAAACACGGTCTTCACGCCGCTGGCGACCAGATGACGCGCTGTCAGCTCGCTCATTTCACCGGCGCCAAGAATCATGACGCTGGCGGAGGATAAATCACCCAGCAGGTTTTTCGCCAGTTCCACCGCCGCATAACTGACCGATACCGCACTGTAAGCGATGCGGGTTTCGGTACGGATCTTCTTGCCGGCGGCGATCGCACGGTGAAACAGGGTATTCAGAACGGTTGAGGTCGTACCGCAGTCTTTGGCGACCAAATAGGCTTTCTTGACCTGACTGAGAATCTGTCCTTCCCCGATGACCAGCGAATCGATGCTGCCGGCAACCCGGAACAAATGACGGATACAATCATCACCGGCCTGGTAGAACAGGTATTCCGGCGCGATATCATAGCCTTCCTGTCCGGCAAGCCGCTTGATGAATTCCAGCAGCGTCGCCGGCGGATCCTCGACATCATCGAGAACGGCATAGACTTCGGTCCGGTTACAGGTCGACAGCACAACACATTCAAGGATATCCTCGAATTCTTCCAAACGCCGCAAAGCCTGCTTGATGGTGTCTTCCGGGCAAGCAAGACATTCGCGCACATCCACCGGCGCCGTTTTATGATTGAGTCCCAGTACAGCCAATATCATGTCTGAATCTGACCTCCGCCTCTTCATAACGCCCCTGCCGGAGCAGTTCCAGCACTTCGGGATTAAACTGCCGCACTTCGCTCCATCTCTGGCAACGCTCCCGGCTTGATCCGCAATTCGCCTGCCATTCCTGGCGCAACCGGGCGGCAATATCCAGATAATCGGCATATTCCTTGCCATATCGCACTGCCAGCTCATCGCGCAAGACACGCGCCAAAGCAGGACTCTGGCCTCCGGTCGATACCGTGATCGACAGATCGCCCTGTAACAATCGCGCCGGGATCGTAAAGTCGCACAGTTCAGGCTGGTCAGCCACATTCACCAACGCTCCGGCCGCTTTGGCAAAACTCGCCGCCTGTTCGTTCACGCCAGGCGAATCGGTAGCGCATATGACCAACAGATATCCCTGCAGGTTGCCTGCCGAAAAGCTCTCCGCCCTGTGAGCCAACCGACCTGCCGCCACCCAGGCCCCCATCGTCTCGGTCAACGTCGGGCTGATCACCGTCACGTTTGCACCGGCCTGCAACAACGCAGCGACTTTTCTTTCAGCCACCTTGCCACCGCCGATCACCAGGCAGCATCGATTCTGCAGCTTCAGATTGACAGGGTAATCCATCGCCGTTTTGGCCCCTCTAGCCTTCATAAGACTGTTCGCTGCCGTTGGGCAATTCTGTCGCCATACGGGCAGGGACTGTTGAGGTTGACGTGGTTGTTCCCGGTTTGGGCGCCGTCGGTTTGGCAGGCGCCGTTGGTGCAGGCTTGGCCGGCGGGGTTGTGCCCGGTTTGACCGGTGAAGCCGTGCCCGGTTTAGAAGGCGCGACGGCGCCCGGTTTGGCAGGACCGGTCGACGGCGGTTTTTCGCCAGGCTTGAGCGTCTTTGTCTTGTCTTTATCTTTGTCTTTGTCCATGCCGGGAATATAGGTCCCATCATCAAGGTGGGCGTTAGCGGGCAAAGCGTTCCGATACTCTTCGTCGGTGCGATGGGCCGCCGACTCGACTCTGCCGCTGAACGGCACGCCCTGCATTTCGGCCACCACCCGGCGCATCTTCATGATATCAGGGATCCAGTAGCTTATATCATTTATAAAATAAGGCAGACCCTCCACCATGTGCGTCTTGAACCCGCCGCTCAAGCCATTCTTGAATTTCCGGGCCACGCCCAGCATCAATCCCACCGGTATATCTGTATCCAGCGAGGCAAAAATCTCTCGGATGATGCTCGGCGCTTTCAGGATGATCGCCGGCGAACTGACTTCGGCCAGCACCGCTTTGATAAACTTCTGTTGCCGTGCCACACGTCCAATATCGCCGTCTTCATCGCGGTAACGGACGTATTGCAACGCCGTACGGCCGTCAAGCCGCTGCACGCCGGGTTGCAGGTCGATCACATAATGGTCCCAGCTATCCTCATATTGCATCCGTTTTTCGACATCCACCGTCACTCCGCCGATGGCATCGACGATCCGGCCAAAGCTGTCCAGATTCACTTTTACATAATAATCCATCGGAATGCCGAGAAAATTCTCGGTCGTTTGTTTGGTCAGCGTCTCTTGCCCCACCAGATAGGCATGATTGACCTTATCCCAACCCAGCCCCTTGATCCGCACCCTTGTATCGCGAGGAATCGAGATGATCGAGGCTTCGCGCGACTCCGTGTCAATCGTCATTACCATCAGCGTGTCCGAACGTCCGGGATCGTCTTCTCTCGGACGGTCATCGACGCCCATCACCAGGATATTCAGTTTGTTCGGCGGGACAATGAAATGTTCCGCTTCCGCAGGACGCTGCACAATGACACGTTGGGTTGTAATTTTTCCGCTGCCGAACCACCAATACGACAATACCCCTGCCGTAATCAACAGAAGCGGCAGCAGGCTGAGTACGATCCACATGTTCCGGCGGCGGCGTTTGCGCTGTTTATTGAACCGCTCTTCCAATTTTGCTGCCATCGGACACCTTCATTCTGCAATAATCGCAAGACATGAGCAAACAAGCCCCCGAACGCGGGAAGCATCGATTTAGTATATCAAAGCCATATGACAGCGTCAAGGAATCAGGCAACCTCAAAACCCGCGTCTTCCACTGCCTGACGGATCTGCTTCGGATCAGCCTGCTCGCTGTCGTATTCGACCTGCAACGTTTTTGCCGCCAGTTCGACTTCAGCCGACGCCACGCCGGTCAATTTCTTTACTGCGGTTTCCACCGCCAGCTTGCAATGGTTGCAACTCATTCCTTCGACAATGAACGTTTCATTTTTCTGTGGCATGGTTTGCCCTCCTTCGATTCCTTCACTTCAATGACCGGCAAATATTCAGGAACCCGAACAACACGCGAGCCGTCAGACCCCAAATGACATGACCGTCATATTGGTAAAACAGCACCGGATACGTTGTGCGGCGTTTCCAGTCCTTGGCATAGGAGTTTTCCAGCAGTTCCAGCGGGAAATCGGGCAACGGCCGGGTTGCCAGTTCCATATGCGCGGTCAGCGGTTCGCAGTTGATCAGATAATCGAGCGGCACAACAAACACTTCCGCCACTTCGCCGTTATTGGGGCGAATCAGGTCGTAATCTTTTATATACGCGGCAAATGGATAGAGCATCACACCGATGGGGCTCACCATGTAGCTTAGAGGCCCAAGCACCTCGATTGCCGAACTGGGCAATCCCAGTTCTTCACAGGTTTCACGCACAGCCGCCTCCATCGGGCTGGCATCGTCCAGTTCGATTCGCCCACCGGGAAAGCAGATATCACCCGGCTGCCAGTTCAAGCCGGCAGACCGCACTTCAAACAAGACGCCCAGCCGGCCATGATGCCTGACCAGCGGCACGACCACCGCCGAAGTAGAATAATCGCTTTCATTTTCGATATCACAGGTCCGGTTGCGCAACACAGTGCCGAGACGGCTGCAGAAATCGCTCATCATTTCACCCCCGAATCCCAGCTTCATTCAACACCTGACCGTCACACAACAATTCGACGCCGCCATCCGCGATCAAACGATGGTTGTCACCGATAATCCAGACTCGATCCGCCAGTTCGCGGGCTGTTTCCAGAACATGCGTCGCCGTAATCACCGTCTTGCCGGCGTCATTGAGCTGATTGAGAGCCATCACCAACCATTTTTGGTTTTCCAGATCCAAATCATTGGTCGGTTCGTCAAAAATCATCACTTCGGGGTTTTCCGCCAGCATCGAGGCAATCGCCACCATTTTCTTTTCACCGCCGCTGATGTTCTGCGGCAGACGATGAACCAGGCGGCGGATATTACAAAAATCCAACACCTGCTCAGTCCGCGCCTTGGCTTCTTCACGCTCGAGGCCGTTCTTCAGCGGCCCGAACATGATTTCGTCAAACACGGAGGCGCAGACCACCCGGAACTCGATTTGCTGGAACACCGCACCTACACGCCTGCGGTAAGCAGCGCTTTCGTTCGGATTATGGATCTCCTTCAAAGTCACCGGTCTGCCGAATGCGCTGAACCGCCCTTCGGCCGGCAAGAGTCCCGCCAGGATCTTCTCCAGCGTCGTCTTGCCCGCGCCGTTCGGCCCGAGGATGACGATTCTTTCGCCAGCCCGCACGCTGAGGTTAATATCCAGCAACGCCGGTTCATGCGGACGATAACGGTAGCTCACGTGCTTCAGTTCAAAAATCGTTTTGCCTGTTGTCAAGTCAGCCTCAGTCTCCTCTGCAAAAATGGGTTGCCTACGGCGGCAACATTGCCTTGTTCATTCTATTTCCTCTCCATCCGGCAAACTCCTGCAAAAACAACAAAGGATAGCTTGCGAAAAGCTATCCTTTGCCAAGCTGCAGGAAAACGCCCCTGTCATATCGGCTTGCCACCGATAAACACAAAATATATAACCAGGATCGCTACGCCAGGCAAACCGAGAAAGCCCACCAGCAACGCCGTCCACACCGTGATCGGCAGAACAAAGCCGAACCCTGCTCCAACCAGGTTGATCAGCCAGAGTGCCACACCGCCGATCAATCCGTTATAGACCAGGCGAAAAACCATTTTCAGCGGAATCACCAAAAAGAAGCCGAGCAAAAGGATCAGCACGATCCCAAAAGCATAAGCGCCTACAATCGGAAACGTCACAGCCAGACCTTCTTTCGTTAGATTTCCCGGCGATTTTCCAGTGCTTTGGCCAAGGTTTCCTCGTCTGCATACTCCAGGTCACTTCCTGTCGGCAAGCCACGGGCGATCCGGGTGACCTGAATGCCAAGCGGTTTCAGCAGGCGGGCCACATAGGTCGCGGTCACTTCCCCTTCCAGGTTCGGGTTGGTCGCCATGATCACTTCCCGGACATCACCGGTCTGGATCCGTTCGACCAGTTCCCTGATCCGGATATCTTCGGGGCCGATCCCGTCCAGTGGCGACAGCGCCCCCTGCAAGACATGATAGGTCCCTTGATAGCCGCGATTCCGTTCATGGCCGCGCGTCCGCTCCATGGCAGCAACATCGCGCGGTTCTTCCACCACGCAGATCGTACGCTGATCCCTCGTTTGCGAGCGGCAGATGGCGCAAGGGTCTTCGTCGGTCAGACTGAAGCAGACCGAGCAATAAGCGATCCGGTCCTTCGCCGCAATGATTGCATTGGCCAGCGCCAAGGCCCGCTCGCGTTCCATTCCCAAAACATGATAAGCCAGTCGGGCAGCCGTTTTGGGCCCGATTCCCGGCAAACGGCGAAATTGGTCCATCAGTTGCGCCAGCGGCAACGGAACCATCGAACTTAAAACATCCCTTTGGGCAGATTCAGCCCCGATGTCAGCTTGCCCATTTCCGTAGAAGTCATATCATCGACTTTTTTGACTGCCTCATTGAATACGGCAATCAACATGTCCTCGAGCATCTCCAGATCCTCAGGGTCAACCGCTTCCGGCGCGATTTTGATCGAGCGGATCTCTTTGTCGCCGGTGATCACGACTTTGATCGCTCCACCGCCGGCGGTCACTTCCAGGGTCCTTAATTTCAGTTCTTCCTGCAGTTTGGCCATATCCGCCTGCATCTTCTGGACCTTTTTCATCATACCGGCCATGTTGCCGGCTCCGCCTCCGAACATCTCGTTTACTCCTCCTCAATTTTCGTGATTGTACCGCCAAAAATCTGTTGAACCTTCAATACCGCCGGCGGAATTTCCGCCGGGTTCGTTTTTGCGGTCGACCCGCCGGTTCTTGTTGCCGGTTGATCGGTCACGCAATGAATCCGCATCGGCATCGTCATGATTTTGCTGATCAGATCCTCCAACCATTTTCGGATTTCATCCTGGCTTACGCGTTCACGGATGCTGTCCCGCTGGAAAACCAAGGTTGCTACACCGTCCGAACAGGCAACCAACCGGGCATCGGCCAACTGGGCCTTCACCGACCTTTTGCCGGCCTGTTCGACTCGTTTCAGCAACTCATCCATGATCCTCGCCAGTCCGTCGGCATCCAGGACATACCCTTTGGCCTGATCAGTCGGGACAGGTCCGCCAGCGACCGGTGAAGCAGCCGGTCTGTTCGGCTCGCTTGGCGCGGCCCGTAGTGGCGGTGTCGCTGTTGCAACCGGCGGGCCGGCTGGACGCTCCTGACGCTCCTGACGGACCGGGGCGCCAGTTGCTTGTCCTGGCGGCGGTTGGCCCGCTTCCCGTCTGTCGCATGCTGTCAGTATAGCCATCTCGGCCGTAATCCGTGGATCAACCGACCAGCGGGCATCACTCGCTGCCTGATAAAATAATTCGACATATCGTACCAACCGGGCATGATCTGTTTGTTTGCAATCCGCCGCCAATCGTTCTGGGCTGAAAGCTGCCAACGCCGGACTGTCAAGGTTTGGCGCCGCCCTATACAGCATCAGGCTGCGGCAATATCCGGCCAACTCTAGCAACAGTTGTCTGGCGTCTTTGCCCCGCAACAGCTGCTCTTCAAGCACGGCCAATCCTTGCGCGCCATCGCAGGCAGCCACCGCGGCAAACAATCCGTACACCGATTCCTGGCCCACCAGTCCCAACAGTTCGCGCACTTCCGTTTCCGTGACGCCATCATCGCCCAGAACGCTACATTGGTCGAGAATACTCACCGCATCGCGCACGCCGCCATCAGCCTGCAACGCGATCAACCTGAGCGCCTCCGGGGTCGCGGCAATGCCTGACTCTCTGGCGATATGCGCCAGATGATTGGTCAATTCGTTCAGCCCGACCCGGCGGAAATCATAGCGCTGGCAACGCGACAAAATCGTTGCCGGAATCTTGTGCGGTTCGGTGGTTGCCAAAACGAACACCACATGGGCCGGCGGTTCCTCCAGCGTTTTCAGCAGCGCATTGAAGGCCTCATTCGTCAGCATATGCACTTCATCGATGATATAGACCTTATACCGCGACTGCGCTGGAGAAAACTTCACATTCTCCCGCAAATCGCGGATTTCGTCGATTCCCCGGTTGGAAGCGGCATCGATCTCATATACGTCCATGGCGGAACCGTCATCGACCATCTGGCAGAACCGGCAACGATTACACGGGTTTTCGGTCGGACCGGTTTCACAGTTCAGTGCTTTGGCCAACACTTTCGCCGTACTGGTTTTACCGGTGCCGCGAGGCCCGGTGAACAGATAGGCATGGGAAATCCGACCGGACACAATGGCGTTCTTCAATGTAACGCCGACATGCTCCTGCCCGATCAACCCTTCAAAATCCCTAGGCCGCCACTGCCTGTACAACGCTTTGTAAGCGATGGTCTCCACCTCTTTTCCGTACCCGATAAAATTCTACACCATACCGAGGATTCCCTGCGCCGAGTCGAAAAAAAAGACAGCCTTCGCTGCCTGAAAACAAATCGCAAGGTCGGACCACGATATGCCGGAGGCGTCCGGCTTCCTTGCGGCACATGAAGGCGATCACTTACCGTTGCTTCCTTCCGGACCTGGCGGGGTTCATGACTCTCCATTGCGCAAGACCCGACGCACGCCATATCGTGGTCCCACCTTGCCATCAAACCTAGAATAAGGTCTGAACGTTATTTTACCAGCTGCACAGACAAGCGTCAAGGCTGCCGGCTCTCATCGATCGCATATTATCTGGTCGTAATCGGGAGCAGGCGACGGTTGATAATCCTTAGTTCGCTGGTTGTTTCGCTGAACCAAGGAGTTACTGTCGCTTCGTTTTCCTTGACCCAAGCCAGCTTGATTCTGATTTTGCCAAAGACACTGGTCGGAACTTTCCATTTGTAGTCTCCCGAAGAAACGACCCCATAAGTTTTCGGTACCGACACAGCGTCGATGAACTTCCATGATTCGCCGTCATCATCGGAGTAATAGATTCGGATGTAGCCGCCGCCTGTCCAAACCTGCCAGCCGATTCTCTGCACACTGCCCTGGATCCAGGTGTCGGAACTCTCCGGTTCCGTCAGTCTGAACAACACCTCCGGCAACGCTAGCGGATCCTGCCAAACCCTGCAGCAGACCCCTTCCGCAACATAACTGGAAGGCGGAGTGGAGTTCAGGGAATAATAACGGTCGCGGTAATATTGATCCCCGACCCTGAATGTGCGGGAAAAGCGATATAACGGCACCGATCCCGGGATATCCCTGTCCGCCGGAAGAACATACCCTGCTACATCCTGTTCACTGATATAGCTGGAAGACAACAAGCGGCTGCGTTCCGCTTCCCTGGTCGTATAAACGTTGTCCCATTGAAGGCTGTTGAACAGATGGTACAGCGGCACCGTATAACTCAGCCGGCGTTTGGCGATATAGCCCTCAATCCCTTCATATGTCCAATCGCCGTCAATCTCCGCTTCCGTGCTGTAACGGTGGACTTGCGGAACTTGCGGATACGGCCGGTAAAAGCGAAAGAACGCTGCAGTTTGTTCCGGTTCCGCCGCAACAGCCAGCGAATAAGGCAACAGAGAAAGTCCCAGCAGGCAAGTTATAGCCGTAAACATGACCAGCACAAACCTTCGCACAAAGATGCCCCCTTTGCGACGTTCCTTATTTTTCCCTCTAAATTATTATATGAAGCATTTCGCTCTATTACGTCTTTTTCCTGCAATCAGTAACGGACCAGGAAATAACAACGGGGTTTCGCGTTGAATTGCGAAACCCCTTGATGCTACTGAATAAATGGCGGAGAGTGAGGGATTTGAACCCTCGAGGCGCTTATCACGCCTACACG